>JAZRWF010000053.1:0-69816 GCA_045599565.1 Lachnospiraceae bacterium | reverse complement strand
ATTGGTAAGGGTGGAGCTGAGATCGATAAGATTAAGGCTGAGCTTCAGACCAAGACTGCTGATAAGCTTTCTCTTGAAGTTAAGGAAATCAAGAGACCAGATCGCGATGCACAGCTTGTAGCTGAGAATATCGCTGGTCAGCTTGAGAATCGTGTATCATTCCGTCGTGCACTTAAGTCTTCAATGCAGCGTTCTATGAAGACTGGCATTAAGGGAATCAAGGCAGCTGTATCTGGACGTCTTGGTGGCGCAGATATCGCTCGTACAGAATTTTACAGCGAGGGAACCATCCCTCTTCAGACACTTCGTGCTGATATCGATTACGGTTTCGCTGAGGCTGATACCACATACGGTAAGCTTGGCGTAAAGGTATGGATTTATAAGGGCGAAGTACTTCCTACAAAGGGCAACAAGACTCAGGAAGGAGGAAACTAGTACTATGTTAATGCCAAAGAGAGTGAAGCATAGAAAGCAGTTCCGTGGATCAATGGCTGGAAAGGCTTCAAGAGGTAATACAATCGTTTATGGTGAGTATGGTATCGTTGCAACCGAGCCATGCTGGATTAAGTCAAACCAGATCGAGGCAGCTCGTATCGCAATCACACGTTATGTAAAGCGTGGTGGTAAGGTTTGGATCAAGATTTTCCCAGACAAGCCAGTTACTGCAAAGCCAGCTGAAACCCGAATGGGTTCAGGAAAAGGCTCACTTGAGTACTGGGTAGCTGTTGTTAAGCCGGGTCGTGTACTTTTTGAGATCTCTGGAGTTTCAGAGGAAGTTGCCAGAGAGGCACTTCGTCTTGCTACACACAAGCTTCCTTGCAAGTGCAAGGTTGTTTCCCGTGAAGATTTAGAAGGCGGTGAAAACTAATGAAGAGTGCTAAGTTTGTTGAAGATATTAAGAATGCTTCAGTAGCTGATCTTAATGCTCAGCTTGTAGAAGCTAAGAAGGAGCTTTTCAATTTAAGATTCCAGAATGCTATTAACCAGCTGGATAACACTGCTAGAATCCGCGAGGTTCGTCGTAACATCGCTAGACTTCAGACAGCTATCACAGCAGCTTCTAAGTAATCGGATCTTAAAGTATGGAAAGGAGAAAAGACGTGGAAGAGAGAAATTTAAGAAAAACACGTACAGGTGTTGTCGTAAGCGACAAGATGGACAAGACTATTGTTGTGGCCATTAAAGATAACGTAAAGCATCCTCTGTATGGAAAGATCGTGAAGAATACTTACAAGCTTAAGGCTCACGATGAAGAGAATCAGGCACATGTAGGCGATACAGTTAAGGTAATGGAGACCAGACCACTGTCTAAGGACAAGAGATGGAGATTGGTTGAAATTATTGAAACTGCGAAGTAATAAAGGAGGCTACAAATGGTACAGCAGGAAAGTAGACTTAGAGTAGCCGATAATACTGGTGCCAAGGAGATTCTGGTTATCCGTGTTATGGGTGGATCTACAAGAAGATATGCCAACATTGGCGATGTAGTAGTAGCTGCCGTTAAAGACGCAACACCCGGCGGCGTTGTAAAGAAGGGTGATGTTGTCAAGGCTGTAGTAGTTCGCTCAGTTAAGGGCGCTCGTCGTAAGGACGGTTCTTACATCAAGTTTGATGAGAACGCAGCAGTTATCATCAAGGATGATAAGACACCAAAGGGTACCCGTATATTTGGACCTGTAGCAAGAGAGCTTCGTGAGAAGCAGTTTATGAAGATCGTATCTCTTGCTCCAGAGGTACTGTAGGAGGGCAAACTTATGATGAAAATTAAGAAGGGCGACACCGTTCGCGTTATCGCTGGTAAGGATGTTGATAACGAGGGTAAGGTACTCGCTGTAGATGTAAAGAACAACAAAATCACCGTTGAGGGCGTAAACATTGTTAAGCGTCACACAAAGCCTTCTATGGCTAATGCAAACGGCGGTATCGTTGAGCATGAGGCTCCAATCGACATGAGTAATGTAATGCTCATCGTTGATGGCCAGGCTACCCGTGTTGGCTTCAAGATGGATGGCGACAAGAAGGTTCGCTATGCTAAGAAGACCGGCAAGGTTATAGACTAATTCAGGAGGGAGGAAAATCCTGTGAGCAGATTAAAGGAACAGTACCAG
This sequence comes from Lachnospiraceae bacterium, assembly GCA_045599565.1. Taxonomy (GTDB): domain Bacteria; phylum Bacillota; class Clostridia; order Lachnospirales; family Lachnospiraceae; genus Pseudobutyrivibrio. The sequence continues at coordinate 67,708 of JAZRWF010000053.1, read as the reverse complement.
AACGAGATCGTTAAGGCAATGATCGAAAAGTTCGGTTACAAGAATATCATGGAAGTGCCTAAGCTTGATAAGATCGTTATCAATATGGGCGTAGGTGAAGCTAAGGAGAATGCCAAGCTTCTGGAGTCAGCTATCGCTGATATGGAGAAGATTGCAGGTCAGAAGGCTATCGTTACTAAGGCTAAGAACTCAGTAGCTAACTTCAAGATCAGAGAGGGTATGGCAATCGGATGTAAGACCACCCTTCGTGGTGAGAAGATGTACGATTTTGCTGATCGTCTTATAAACTTAGCTCTTCCTCGAGTTCGTGACTTCAGAGGTGTAAGCGCAAACTCATTTGATGGAAGAGGTAACTATGCTCTTGGTATTAAGGAGCAGATCATTTTCCCTGAGATAGAGTACGATAAGGTTGACAAGGTTCGTGGTATGGATATCATTTTCGTTACCACAGCTAAGACTGATGAGGAAGCTAGAGAGCTTCTCCGTCTGTTCGGAATGCCATTCGTTAAGGAAGCATAGTAGGAGGGAATTATGGCTAAGAAATCTATGAAAATAAAGCAGGCTAAGAAGCAGAAGTTCTCTACTAGAGAGTATACTCGCTGCAAGATCTGCGGTCGTCCACATGCATACCTTAGAAAGTATGGTATTTGCAGAGTTTGCTTCCGTGAGCTGGCATACAAGGGCCAGATCCCTGGAGTAAAGAAAGCTAGTTGGTAAGGAGGAATATGCATCATGACTATGAGTGATCCAATCGCAGATATGCTTACAAGAATTCGTAATGCAAATACTGCTAAGCACGATACTGTTGATGTAGCATCATCAAAGATGAAGATAGCTATCGCTGACATTCTTGTTGACGAGGGATTCATCGAGAAGTATGAGCTTATCGATAACGGAAACTTCAAGAACATTCACATCACCTTGAAGTACGGTGCAACAAAGGATGAGAAGATTATCTCTGGTATTAAGAGAATCTCTAAGCCAGGTCTTAGAATGTACGCTGGTAAGGAGGATATTCCTTATGTACTTGGCGGTCTTGGTATCGCAATCCTCTCAACCAATAAGGGAATCGTAACTGACAAGCAGGCTCGTAAGCTTGGCGTTGGTGGCGAAGTACTCGCATTCGTTTGGTAATTGTTAATTAATATATTATAGGAGGTACGGGCATGTCACGTATAGGAAGAATGCCAATCGCAGTGCCAGCCGGAGTTACAGTTGACATTGCAGAAAATAATCATGTGACTGTAAAAGGTCCTAAGGGAACTCTTGAGAGAACTCTGCCAGCAGAGATGGAAATCAAGCTGGAGGGCGCTGAGATTACTGTTACAAGACCTAATGATCTTAAGAAGATGAGATCTCTTCACGGACTTACAAGAACTCTTCTTTCAAACATGGTAACAGGTGTTACTAATGGTTTTGAGAAGACTCTTGAGGTAAACGGTGTAGGTTACAGAGCATCTAAGGCAGGTAAGGTTCTTACTCTTAACCTTGGTTACTCACATCCAGTTGAGATGACAGATCCAGAAGGAATCGAGTCAACTGTAGATGGTAACAAGATCGTTGTTAAGGGAATCGATAAGGAGCGCGTTGGTCAGTACGCTGCAGAAATTCGCGATAAGAGAAGACCTGAGCCATATAAGGGTAAGGGTATCAAGTATGCAGATGAGACCATCAGACGCAAAGTCGGTAAGACCGGTAAGAAATAGTAAAGGAGTGAATTCGAAATGGTTAGTAAGAAATCAAGATCTGAAATTCGTCAGACAAAGCACAGAAGACTTCGCAACACTCTTTCCGGTAATGCTGAAAGACCACGTCTTGCTGTGTTCAGAAGCAATAATCATATGTATGCACAGATCATTGATGATGTTGCAGGCAACACCTTAGTAGCTGCTAGCACCATGGATGCTGATGTTAAGGATGGTCTCGAGAAGACCAATAACGTTGAGGCTGCTGCTAAGCTTGGCACAGTTATTGCAAAGAAGGCTATTGACAAGGGAATCAAAGAGGTTGTTTACGACCGCGGTGGTTTCATCTATGCCGGTAAGATCGCAGCTCTCGCTGACGCTGCTAGAGAAGCCGGTCTGGAATTCTAGGAGGTACGCACATGAGACGTGAGATTATTGACGCAAGTCAATTAGAGTTAAACGAGAACGTGGTAGCTATCAAGCGCGTAACCAAGGTTGTTAAGGGTGGACGTAACATGAGATTCACCGCTTTGGTTGTAGTAGGTGATAAGAATGGTCACGTTGGTGCTGGTCTTGGCAAGGCTGCTGAGGTTCCAGAGGCTATCCGCAAGGGTAAGGAAGATGCTATGAAGAATCTGATCACAGTTAAGCTTGATCAGAATCATTCAATCACACACGATATCCAGGCTTCACACACTGGTGCTTCTATTCTTCTTAAGAAGGCTCCAGAAGGTACTGGTATCATCGCTGGTGGTCCAGCTCGTGCAGTATGTGAGCTTGCTGGTATCGAGAATATTCGTACAAAGTCTCTTGGTTCTTCAAACAAGCAGAACGTTGTACTTGCAACTATCGAGGCACTTAAGTCTCTTAAGAGCCCTGAGGAAGTTGCTAAGGCACGTGGCAAGAAGCTTGAAGATATTCTTGCTTAAGGAGGAGATAGAATTATGGCAAACAAATTAAAAGTTACATTAGTAAAGTCTCCTATAGGCGCTGTTCCTAAGAACAAGAAGACCGTAGAGGCACTTGGCCTGCGTAAACTTCATCAGACTGTTGAGCTTCCAGACAACGGTGCTGTTAGAGGTATGATTCGTATGGTTAATCACTTAGTAAAAGTAGAAGAAGTATAGGAGGTGCCCTAATGGATTTATCTAACTTACAGCCTGCACAGGGCTCCAAGCAGAGCGACAACTTCAGAAGAGGTCGTGGCCACGGTTCAGGTAATGGAAAGACCGCTGGTAAGGGACATAAGGGTCAGAAGGCACGTTCAGGTGCACCAAGACTTGGTTTCGAAGGTGGTCAGATGCCACTTTACAGACGTCTTCCAAAGCGTGGCTTTAAGAATCGCAACACTTTAGAGATCGTTGCTATCAATGTATCAGCTCTTGAAGTATTTGATAACGATGCAACTGTTACCGTTGAAAGCCTTGTAGAGGCTGGTATTGTTAAGAACCCACGCGATGGCGTTAAGATTCTTGGCAATGGAGAGCTTACAAAGAAGCTCAACGTGCAGGTTAATGCATACAGCGAGAGCGCAAAGGAGAAAATCGAGGCACTTGGCGGTAAAGCAGAGGTGATTTAATGTTTCAGACTCTACGTGATGCGTTCAAGATAAAAGATCTTAGAAAGCGCATTATATTTACTTTCCTTATGCTGATAGTAGTCAGGCTGGGATGTTTACTCCCAGTTCCTGGCGTTGATTCGAATGTATTTGCTGACCTGTTTAAGGACAGTAACAGTGCGTTGAATTTCTTTGATTCAATCACAGGTGGTTCGTTCTCTGAGATGTCTATCTTGGCTTTGAACATCACACCATACATTACATCTTCGATCATCGTTCAGCTTCTCACCATCGCATTCCCTAAATTAGAGGAGATGCAGAGAGATGGAGAGCAGGGCCGCAAGAAGATGACAAAGATAACTCGTTATCTTACCATCGGTTTGGCTCTTATGGAATCTATTCCAATGGCTATCGGCTTCGGAAGAAGTGGATACCTCACAGAGTATAATGCAATGTATGTAATACTTGTTGCAGCTACTCTTACTGCAGGTTCTGGTGTAATGATGTGGATCGGTGAGCAGATCACTGAGCACGGAATTGGAAACGGTATTTCAATCGTTTTGACCATAAACATCGTAAGCCGTATACCTTCAGATTTAGCTAACCTTTACAGCCAGTTTATGGCTGGCAAGACATTGCCAAAGGCAATTCTTGCAGGTGTAATCATTCTTGCAATCATTCTTGTGCTTATCGTATTAGTAGTAATACTTTCAGCAGCTACAAGAGAGATTCCAGTACAGCACTCACAGAAGCTCCAGGGCAGACGTATGGCTGGTGGAGCAAGCAGTGTAATCCCTATGAAGGTTAACACAGCAGGAGTTATTCCTGTAATCTTTGCACAGAGTATCCTTTCAACACCTGTTATCATTTCGCAGCTTGCAGGATATCAGGGAACAGGCTTTGGAGCAAAGCTTCTTAGAGGAATGAGCCAGAATAACTGGTTCAGACCAGGTGATTGGATTTACACCATTGGTGCAGTAGTATACTTAGTACTTATTATTGCCTTTGCATACTTCTACACCTCTATTACCTTTAATCCACTTGAGATTGCTGAAAATCTTAAGAGACAGGCTGGCTTTATTCCAGGTATTCGTCCAGGTAAGCCAACCAGCGATTATCTCCAGAGTGTTTTGAATCACATTATCCTGATAGGTGCTATTGGACTTTCAATAGTTTCGATACTTCCACTTATCTTTAACGGTGTATTTGGAGCCAGCGTTTCATTTGGTGGTACATCACTTATCATTATTGTAGGTGTAATAGTAGAAACCCTCAAGGCAGTTGAGTCTCAGATGATGGTACGAAACTACAAGGGATTCCTTAACTAATAAACCTAGATAGGTTGTTTTTCATAGAGATACGCGAAGGCGTATCTCTATGGTTCGTTTTGGCGAAAGGAAATATTATGAAGATTATTATGTTAGGTGCACCTGGTGCAGGCAAGGGTACTCAGGCAAAGCAGATCGCATCAAAGTATTCTATTCCACATATCTCTACAGGAGATATTTTCCGCGCAAATATAAAGAATGGTACAGAGCTTGGAAAAAAAGCTAAGGAGTACATGGATCAGGGCTTGCTTGTTCCAGATGAACTTACTTGTGATCTTGTAATGGATAGAATAGCGCAGGATGATGCAAAGAATGGTTTTGTATTAGATGGATTTCCACGTACTATTCCGCAGGCAGAAGCGCTTACAGCAGCTCTTAAAAAGATTGGACAAACCATGGATTATGCTATCGATGTGGATGTTCCGGATGAGTCTATAGTAGGTCGTATGTCAGGAAGACGTGCCTGCCTTAAGTGTGGAGCTACATATCATATAGTAGCTATACCTCCTAAGAAGGAAGGAATTTGTGATACCTGTGGTTCTGAGCTCGTGCTTCGCGATGATGACAAGCCAGAGACAGTTCAGAAGAGACTTGATGTATATCATGCACAGACTCAGCCACTTATCGAGTATTATACAAAGCAGGGAATTCTTAAGTCTGTAGACGGTACCGTTCCAATGGAAAAGGTATTTGAAGCTATCACTGCTATTCTTGAGGCTTAATCTTATGGCTATCACGCTGAAGAACGCCGAGCAGATTGCTCTGATGAGAGAGGCTGGCAGGATTCTGGCAAAGGTTCACGAGACCCTGGAGGTGGAACTTCATGAGGGTATGAGTACCTTAGATGTAGACAGGCTGTGTGAAGAAGTAATACGAAGCTATGGCTGTGAGCCTAATTTTAAGGGCTTGTATGACTACCCTGCTAGCGTATGTGTATCTGTAAACGATCAGGTCGTTCATGGAATACCAAGCAAGGACTTCATTTTGAAGAATGGAGATATAGTAAGCCTGGATACAGGCGTATTATATAAGGGATGGCATTCAGATGCAGCCAGAACGCATGGGATTGGCGAAATATCAGATGAAGCGAAGCTGCTTATAGAAAGAACACGACAAAGTTTCTTTGAAGGCATAAAGAATGCTAAAGCAGGAAATCGTCTGAATGATATAGGCAGAGGTATTGAACGATATATAAATCAGTTCGGATACGGTATAGTCTATGATCTCTGCGGGCATGGAATTGGAAGGGCTTTGCATGAGGATCCTGAAATTCAAAACTTTGGCATGCGTTTCAGAGGCCCAAAGCTTAGGGCAGGTATGACATTTGCTGTCGAGCCAATGATAAACATGGGTGTGCCCGAGGTCGAATGGGAAGATGATGGCTGGACGGTAGTTACCTTAGACGGAAGTCTCTCAGCTCATTATGAGAACACGATAGTTATCACAGATGGGGAGCCAGAAATCCTTACTCTTACAGATAAGGAAAAAAAGGCGATGGGAGCGATATAGGATGATAAAACTTGCTATGAGCAAAGCGGGTCATGATAAGGGCGAGATTTACTTCATATATGAAGAGATGGATTCATATGTGTATCTGGTAAATGGAGAGACTAAAAAAATATCTAACCCGAAGAAAAAGAAAATAATGCATATACAGCCTATCATTCATTTGCCTAAGGAGCTAGATGAGATGGCGGATAAAGAAGCATTTGATGATGTAATGATTAAGAGAGTACTTAAGATATATAACAGGAGGAACGAAGATGTCTAAGACAGATGTGATTGAGGTAGAAGGAAAAGTGGTTGAAAAGCTTCCTAATGCTATGTTTCAGGTTGAGCTTGAAAATGGACACCAGATTTTAGCTCATATCAGTGGTAAGTTAAGACAGAACTATATTAGAATCCTTCCAGGAGATAAGGTTACCATTGAGATGTCACCATACGATTTGACAAAGGGACGCATCATCTGGAGAGACAAATAGTTCCAGACACAAGATATATTTATTGTAAATTGTATCTAAAAAAATACATTGACAACCCCACATATCGTTTGTATACTATCATGCGGACGCTCTTGCGGGGCGTCTATAAGTGTCGCTTAAAATCAGGCTTTGCCCGCTTGGTTTTATATAACTTATTCACACATCCATAGAGGGTGAGAAGGAGGATTATCATGAAAGTAAGATCTTCTGTGAAGCCTATGTGCGAAAAGTGCAAGGTAATCAAAAGAAAGGGTAGCATTCGCATTATCTGCGAGAACCCAAAGCACAAGCAGCGTCAGGGCTAATTAGCAGCTTGTGATCATCTAAATATATGGCGGCTGCAGCCAGTAATTGGCTGTTCATATTTTAGATTCGTCCACCATACCGAGGACAAAACGTAACAAATGCATCTATGGCAGGTACACACATTTCAGGCCGAGCGATCGGAGCTGTACTGATGAATGGATGAAGGACTATTTTTAATGGAGGTTTATACACATGGCTCGTATTGCAGGTGTAGATTTACCAAGAGACAAGAGAATTCAGATTGGTTTAACTTACATTTACGGAATCGGCGTAGCTACTTCAGATAAGCTCTTAGCAGCTGCTGGTGTAGATCCTAACACTCGTGTAAAGGACCTTACCGATGACGAAGTAAAGAACATCGGTATCGCTATCGAAGAAGCTGGTATAATGGTAGAAGGTGATCTCCGTAGAGAAACCGCTCTGAACATTAAGAGACTGCAGGAAATCGGTTGCTATAGAGGCATCCGTCACAGAAAGGGTCTCCCAGTGCGTGGTCAGAAGACTAAGACTAATGCACGTACTCGCAAGGGTCCAAAGAAGACTATTGCTAATAAGAAGAAGTAAATTAAACTTTAGGAAAGTAGGTTAGTTTATCATGGCTAAAGTTGCTAAGAAAGTTGCAAAAAAGCGCGTAAAGAAAAACGTTGAACACGGACAGGTACATATCCAGGCATCTTTTAACAATACTATCGTAACTATTACTGATGCTCAGGGTAACGCTCTTTCATGGGCTAGTGCTGGTGGTCTTGGATTTAGAGGTTCAAGAAAATCTACTCCATATGCTGCTCAGATGGCTTCTGAGACTGCTACCAAGGCAGCTCTGATTCACGGTCTGAAGTCAGTTGACGTATTCGTTAAGGGGCCAGGTTCAGGCAGAGAAGCTGCTATCAGAGCCTTGGATGCTTGTGGAGTTCATGTAGATACTATTACAGATGTTACTCCAGTTCCACATAACGGATGCCGCCCACCAAAGCGTAGAAGAGTCTAATAGAGGAGGGATATCCAAATGGCAGTTAATAAAACACCTATTCTCAAGAGATGCCGCTCCCTTGGTATGGAGCCAGCAGTTCTTGGATATGACAAGAAGTCTAACCGTAAGTTAGTTAGAACAGGTCGTAAGAAGAGTGAGTATGCTCTTCAGCTTCAGGAGAAGCAGAAGGCAAAGTTTATCTACGGCGTTCTTGAGAAGCCTTTCCGTAACTATTATGAGAAGGCAGACCGCATGAAGGGTATGACTGGTGAAAACCTTATGATCATGCTCGAGAGCCGTCTTGATAATGTAGTATTCCGTATGGGATTTGCTCGTACTCGTAAGGAAGCTCGTCAGATCGTTGACCACAAGTTTATTACCGTAAATGGTAAGCAGGTTAACATTCCTTCATACCTTGTAAAGGCTGGAGATGTAATCGAGATTCGTGAGAAGTCAAAGAGCATCCAGAGAATGAAGGACATCGTAGCTGTAACAGCTGGTCGTCTTGTTCCAGAGTGGATTGATGTAGATGCAGATGCTCTTAAGGGTACTGTTAAGCAGCTTCCAAGTCGTTCAATGATTAACGACATCCCAGTAGACGAAATGCTTATCGTCGAGCTGTATTCTAAGTAATAAATAGAATTAACCTAGTCCTAGCCGTTTTAATACGGTTAGGACTGTCAACTCATAAGGAGGCTAAACGTGTTTGATTTCGAAAAACCAAATGTAGAGATCACAGAGATATCTGAAGACAAGAAGTATGGCAGATTTGTCGTAGAGCCACTCGAAAGAGGCTACGGTATTACACTTGGTAATTCTTTGCGTAGAATTATGCTTTCATCTCTGCCAGGTTCTGCAGTTAGCCAAATCAAAATTGACGGAGTTCTTCACGAGTTCTCATCTATTCCTGGTGTAAAGGAAGATGTTACTGAGATCGTTATGAACATCAAGAGCCTTGCTATTCGCAACAACTCTTCAACAGACGAGCCAAAGATTGCTTATATTGAGTTCGATGGTGAGGGTGTTGTAAAGGCATCTGATATCAAGGTTGATTCTGATATAGAGATTATAAACCCTGATTTGGAAATCGCACACCTTAATGGTGCTGGCGCTAAGCTTTATATGGAGCTTACCATTACAAAGGGTCGTGGCTATATCTCATCTGAGAAGAATAAGAAGGCAGACACCCCTATCGGTGTTATTGCTATTGACTCTATCTACACACCTGTAGAAAGAGTAAACATCACTGTACAGGACACTCGTGTAGGTCAGGTTACTGACTTTGATAAGCTTACTCTGGATGTATATACCAGAGGAACTATGGGTCCTGATGATGCAGTATCTATGGCTGCGAAGGTACTTTCAGAGCACCTTAACAGCTTTATAAATCTTTCTGAGGCTGCTGCTGATTTCACTGTTATCGTGGATAAGCCAGATAGTCCTGCAGCTAAGATTAACGAGATGAGCATTGATGAGCTTGAGCTCTCAGTTCGTTCATATAATTGCTTAAAGCGTGCTGGTATTAATACTGTAGCTGAGCTTTGCGAGAAGACTACTGATGACATGATGAAGGTTCGTAACTTGGGACGTAAGTCTATGGAAGAGGTAGAGCAGAAACTCGAAGAGCTTGGACTTTCGCTTAAGCCAATCGAGGACTAATCGTAAGGCCAAAGAGCAGATGAGTCTTCGCCATTATCATATTAATTTAGTCTGTCAGTAAGACCGAAGAGCATACAGACGCCACACATTGGAGGATTAGACAATGGCAATGTACAGAAAGCTTAGCAGAACATCTTCACAGAGAAAGGCTCTGCTTCGTAACCAGGTTACAGAACTTCTTTATCATGGAAAGATCGTTACTACCGAGGCTAAGGCTAAGGAAGTAAAGAAGATCGCCGAGAGCATCATCACCATGGCTGTAAAGGAAAAGGATAACTTCGAAGAGGTTACCGTACAGGCTAAGGTTGCCCGCAAGGACAAGGATGGTAAGAGAGTAAAGGAAGTAGTAGACGGTAAGAAGGTTACTGTTTATGATGTAGTAGACAAGAAGATAAAGAAGGATAACCCTTCACGTCTTCACGCTCGTCGTAAGATGCTTGAGACTCTTTACACCGTAACAGAGAAGGGTGATAAGAAGTCTGAGACAAAGACTATCGACATGGCTAACTACATGTTTGATGAGGTTGCTCCTAAGTATGCAGATCGCAAGGGTGGTTATACTCGTATCGTTAAGATCGGTCAGCGTAAGGGCGATGGAGCTTTAGAAGTAGTTCTTGAGCTTGTTTAATCAGAAATCTTAATTAGACCCCCACACTGGTGTGTGGGGGTTTTCGTTTTATTATTATGGCAGAAGAATTTAGTACGAAAATGTGTCTGCGTTGTCTCCTTAGGGAAATGGCCAAGGAAGACTATGAGCAGATTGAAAAATATAAAGAAGCTATTTTAAAAGCAGACAGAGCTGCAGATGCTCAGTATGAGCAGCGCCTTGCAATTTGTAAAAGTTGTGATAAGCTAAACAGTGGGACATGTAGTGCCTGTGGCTGCTACGTGGAACTGAGAGCATATAGTAAAATGGGACACTGCCCACATAAGAAATGGTAAAGGAGTCATTGTATGATAAATGAAGAATATAAGAAGATGCTAGGTGGAAAGAGCGTTATCAGAGAGCTTTCTGAGTATGCTACTGCACGTGGACAGGAAATAGGATATGAGAATGTATTTGATTTCACTCTTGGAAATCCTTCTGTAGCTGTACCACAGTGTTATACAGATACAGTAATAAAGCTTCATGAGACCATGGGAAGCCAGGCTCTTCACGGTTACAGCCCATCGCTTGGTAATACTGAGGTGCGCACCAAGGTGGCTCAGAGCTTAAATAAGCGTTTCGACTTTGACTATGATACTAAGCATATCTTTATGACTTCAGGAGCAGCTGGAGCTATTGCGCATGCACTTCGTGCTGTCACAAAGCCTGGAGATACAGTGCTTACATTTGCTCCTTATTTCTCTGAGTATACAGAGTATGTTAGATGGACAGGTGCTACACTTAAGGTCGTTCCAGCTAATACTAAGGATTTTCAGATAAATGTAGAGGAATTTGAAAAGGCTCTTGATACAAATGTAATGGCTGTCCTTATAAACACTCCTAATAATCCATCGGGTGTGTCATACTCTGAGGAGACGCTGAAGACTTTAGCATCTATACTGGAGACGAAGCAGAAGGAGTTTGGCCATGATATTTTCCTTATCAGTGATGAGCCATACAGAGAGATAAGCTTTGATGGAAAGAAGAGTCCATATCCTAGCAAGTATTATGACAATTCTCTTAGCTGCTACAGCTTTTCAAAGGGTCTTTCTCTTCCAGGAGAGCGTATAGGTTATATAGCGGTTAATCCACGCGCTACAGATGCAGATATACTTTCAGTTATCTTTGGTCAGATTTCTAGAGGAATTGGACATAACTGTCCTTCATCTACCATACAGCTGGCTGTGGCAGAGAATCTCTACGAGACCTCTGAGCTTAGTATATATGAGACTAACATGAATCTTTTATATGACAAGCTGGTAGAGCTTGGCTTTGAGGTAGTAAGGCCAAACGGTACATTCTACATTTTCCCTAAGGCTTTGGAAGAGGATGCTGTAGCATTCTGTAACAAGGCAAAGGAATATGATCTTATATTTGTTCCTTCTAACGGCTTCGGCGTTCCAGGGTATTTTAGAATTGCTTATTGTGTAGATACTGAAAAGGTTAAGAGAAGCCTGCCAGTGCTTGAAAGGTTTGTAAAGGAACAGTACGGTGTCAAGTAAAACACATTCAAAAGAAATAGATATGGTGCACGGCCCACTTCTGGGTAAGATGATAGCATTTACGATACCTATCATCTTAACCTCGTGGCTTCAGCTTTTGTTTAATGCAGCTGATGTCGTGATAGTGGGACGATTCGCAGGAGATGAATCATTAGCAGCGGTGGGGTCTACCTCATCGCTGATTAATCTTTGTCTGGCTATATTTATGGGACTATCTGTCGGAGTAAATGTAGTCGTGGCTCAGGCTATAGGTGCAGCTGAGACAGATAACCTGAAAAAGAGCGTACACACCGCTGTTACTACAGCAGGTTTAAGTGGAATTCTAGTAGCACTGTTCGGAGTTTTAATGGCGCCGACTCTGCTAAAGCTTATGGGAAGCCCTGCTGATGTTATAGGGCTTGCGAGTATATACCTTAGAATATATTTTTTGGGTACTCCAGCGAATTTTATCTATAACTTTGCTGCAGCAGTGCTTAGGGCTAAGGGCGACACTGCCACACCTATGAAGATACTCACTGTGGCAGGTATAATAAATGTGCTCTGTAATCTTTTCGCGGTGATAGTTCTAAACCTCGGAGTGGCTGGAGTGGCTATAGCTACAGTTATCTCGCAGTATGTGTCCATGCTTTTAATACTGTTTATACTGTCAAAGGAAGAGGATGCCCTTAGATTTTCTGTGAAGGAGCTTGGTATAGATAAGGCTATCTTAAAAAAATATATTAAGATAGGTTTGCCGGCAGGCTTTCAGAGCAGCTTGTTTTCTCTTTCAAATGTAGTAATCCAGTCTTCCATAAATGGCTTTGGTTCGGTTATCATGGCTGGAAACTCGGCTGCAGGAAATATAGAAGGCTTCGTTTGGATGGCTATGAATTCGGTTTATCAGACTGCACTTACATTTGTCGGACAAAACTTCGGCGCAGCGGATATGAAGCGCGTGAAGAAGGTTACCATAATATGCCAGGGAATGGTGTTTGTGGTAGGACTTGTATTTGGAAATCTGGTAGTGCTCTTCAGCCATCAGCTTTTAGGAATTTACTCAAAGAGTTCTGAGGTAATAGAGGCGGGAGCGCTAAGATTAGCATTTGTGTGTACAGGATACTTCCTGTGCGGAATGATGGATTCTATGGTGGGCTCGCTTAGAGGTATAGGACAGTCGATAAAGCCTATGATAGTATCTCTTATAGGTGCATGCGGACTCAGACTTGTGTGGATAGCTACCATATTTCAGGTATATAAGGAGCCGTGGATGCTTTATGTTACTTATCCAATAAGCTGGATAGTAACTTGGATAGTACAGCTGCTTCTGTTCGTTTATGCTTATAAGAAGGTTTGTGAAGTGCATGCTATACGAGCTTCGAAAATAGGATAGGTGTTATTATATGAGTGAGATAAGAAGTGAAGAAGCTGTTGTAAGAGAGACAGTGAAAAAGACCTGGAAGGGTGAGATGGCGAAGCTTAGAACTATGAGCTTCGGGCAAAAGGCTGAATATATATTTGAGTACTATAAGATTCAGATAGCTCTTATACTGGCTGCAGTAGCAGTGGTTGTGTATATCATAATGAGAATCGTAACTTATAGAGAGCCTGTTTTCTATGTGATGGTTGCCAATAGTCCAGTGTTTAATCAGGAAAGAATCGAAAACGTGACAGAGTATCTTGGCATACCGGCGAAGGACGAGGAGGTTGTCTATCTAGGAGATGTAAGCTCTCAGCCTATGGCAGGTGGAGGAATGCCTGTTGTGAAAACTGATTTGCATATGGCTGCCAGAGAGATAGATGTCTGCTTTGCGGATGAAGATGCGACTGTACGCTTTGCGGCCTCAGAGGCACTTAGACCTGTAGAGACTATGATGTCTAGTGAGCTGTATGAGCTTTGGAAGGATAGAGTCGTGGATTTCGAGGTATACGATGCGGAAAACTCAGAGTATTTGGTGAATGAAGTCTATGTAATGAAGCCTGTGGCGATAGATATTTCGGGTACAAATGTGCATAAATATTTCGGTTTAGATGAAAAAACGAAGTATTTTCTGCCTTTTAATTTTTCAGGTCACGATGATAATTATGAAAAGTTTCTTGAGATGATATATGAGATAGAGACAGGTAAAATACAATAGTATTTGTAATTTAGAAAGCCCTCTGGACACGCCAGAGGGCTTTTGTTGTTTCTATTCAGTTTTTGGAGGAATCATCCAGCCTGTGCATTTTAAGATGGATCTGTCGTTTACCGATGACATCTTATTTCGATACTGAGTGGGGGTGATACCCATAATATCCGAAAAATGTCTGTTGAAGGTGGAAACCGACTGGAATCCGCACTCTTCTGATATATCCAGAATACTTTTTTCTGTAGTTCTAAGCAGCCTGGTCGAGGCGTTTATTCTTGTGTTGTTTAAATATTCTAAAGGCGTCAAATTCATCACACTATGAAAGGTGCGCCTAAAGTGCGTAGGAGACATGTCACAGATCATGGCCAAATCCTCGATAGGGAAGTCCTGACTGTAATTCTTTCTGATATGCTCTAAAGCAGGAGCAATAGATAGAGAATTATCATGGTGTCCTATGTCAGAGGATTTTTCTGAATCTACCTTGTTTAATATACGCATTACGATAGTAAAGACAATGGAGCGCACTGTGAACTGAAAATTTCGATTTTTACTTTGTAATTCTTCGATTAAAAGCATTACTAAAGTATATAGCTCTGGATTTTCATTCCTCGAAAAGATATGTCCGCCAACGGTAAGTAGCGTGTTAAGCTCGTTTCCGCCTGATAGAAGATCCATAGGAAAATAATCGCCTATGAGATTCTGTACGTCGACAAAAATATAGCTCCACAGGCTTAAATTATTAGGGTCGTCTGAATATGTGGTGTGAGGCATATCTCTTGAGATAAAGGTGATATCACCTTCTTTAAACGTAGTTTTTTGGTTACTCATAATGAGAGTACCACTATTCTCATGACAAATGCCAATCTCTACGCAGTTGTGAAAATGTAAAACTTCGGAAGGTTTAGATGAAATTCGCCATTCATCACCTTTCAATAATAAGATGGGAAAATAAGCGGGAAGCAAATAATTCCTGTATTCAATTTCGGTACTTTTAGGTCTGGCCATATAAACCCCTCTTGTGTATTTGGTTGTATAAAATAGTCAAAAATGTGGTTTTGAATTTGGTAATTCAGTCAAAACAACGGAAAACATGTGAATATAATATCACAAAATGGTTGAAATTGCAAAATGAAAACGATTTCATGAATTGAGAAGGTGTAGGAGTATATATATAATGCCAAATATGAAAAAAGTGTGAATTCAGATGATAAATGATAAGTCAATGATTCACAATAAGAAGTGGGAGGTTGCTATGGCAAAAGCTAGAGTGGAAAACCCAAGTGTGGCTGGTTCAGGTATGAAGACCGTAGTAAGAACCAGAGTACCTTGGACAAAGGCTATTAAAAGAGACTGGCAGTTATATTTGCTTCTTCTGATTCCAGTGCTTCTCGTAGTTATTTATAACTATGGCGCGTACGGCGGACTGAGAATGGCATTTATGGATTATAAGCCAGCTAAGGGTTATGAAGGTTCTAAGTGGGTAGGCTGGGGAACATTCCAGAAGATATTCCATGATGCGGACTTTACCAGAGCGCTTAGAAATTCGCTGGTGTTTAACCTTTTGGATTTGGCTGTTGGTTTCCCAATGCCGATTATCCTCGCTCTTCTTTTGAATGAGCTTAGATTTATAAAGTTTAAGAAAGTTACACAGACTATACTTTATCTGCCACACTTCCTTTCATGGGCTATTATTGGATCTGTTGGTTACACAATGTTCAGAACATCTTCTGGTCTTGTAAACCTTCTGCTTCTAAAGTGGGGTTGGATAGAAGCTGGTATACCATTCCTTGGTGAGAAATGGCACTGGGCAGTTACCTACTTGCTCATCGGTGTATGGCAGGGTATGGGATGGGGAACCATTCTTTATCTGGCAGCTATTACCAGTATAAATGGTGAGCTTTACGAGGCAGCCATGATCGACGGAGCGAACCGTTGGCAGAAGATGGTAAACATCACTCTCCCTGGTATCAGAGGAACAGTAGTTACACTTCTTATTATGAACCTCGGCCGTGTAATGGGTTCTAACCTCGAGCGATTGACAGCATTTGATAATACATCTGTAAGAGATTTCGAATATCAGTTAGCTATTTATATTTACGAGAAGGGTCTTGGAAGCGGTAAGTTCTCACAAGGTACAGCCGTAGGTCTCTTCCAGTCATTCGTAGGTTTGATACTTGTACTTTTGTCAGATAAGATCGCTAAGGCACTTGGCGAAGAAGGACTTTTATAGGAAGGAGGGTGTCTGTCATGGCAAAGAAAAAAGAAGATGAAGCTAGAAATGATGGCAGCCGTGCTATAAATAAATTCAGAATAAGCGATGCGCTTATCATGCTGTTTATAGCTATCCTCTGCGCTACCTGCGTAGTTCCTTTCTGGCATGTATTGGTAAAGTCTGTTTCTTCTAGTGGCGCTGTTATGTCTGGTCAGGTTTATTTCTGGCCAAAAGAGTTTACAATGCAGGCATATACAAATGTTTTTGCTGATAAAAGCATGACCAGCACCATGATATATTCGGTGGGCGTTACACTTTTATTTACAGCACTTGGTATGGTGGCTTGTACAGCAGCTGCTTATCCTCTCTCAAAGAAGAGATTAAGAGGAAGAGGATTTTTTACATTCGTTCTCATGGTGCCTATGTATTTCTCAGCAGGTATGATTCCTACATATCTTCTGTTTAGAAACTTGCATTTGATAGATACTATGTGGGTGCTTATCTTGCCACTTATCTATTCACCATATAATATGCTTATCATGAAGACCTACTTCCAGAGTACTATTCCTGATTCATTGGAGGAGTCAGCGTTCCTTGATGGAGCTACTAACTTCCAGATTCTTGGAAAGATAGTTCTTCCGCTTTCAAAGCCTATTCTTGCTACCTTGTCGCTGTTCTATGCAGTAGGTCGTTGGAATGCTTATGGTGATAACATGTATTACCTTACAGCTAACTCTAAGTATAAGCTCATCCAGTATAAGCTTTATCAGTTAGTGTCAGGTGCACAGGCTTCTATGTCTGCATCTTTGGGTGATACTGGTGGAGCTACCAACACCATTACCCCTGAGGTTATTCAGGCAGCGGCTATCATGTTTGTTACTATTCCTATCATTATCATATATCCATTCCTGCAGAAGTACTTCGTACAGGGTGCTATGGTAGGAGCAGTTAAGGGCTAATTATTTTTAAGGATGATATTCCCAAAAGGAAATCACATATATTTTGTCTTTTAATATTAAGGAGGAGAAAAGATGAAAAACAATTCTGTAAAGAAGCTTGTTTCTGTAGCTCTTGTAGGTGCTATGGCTTCAAGCATGCTGGCAGGCTGTGGCTCAGATAACACTACCAGCACAAGCACCACTACAAGTACTTCTACTTCTACAAGTACTTCTTCTACTAGCAGCACCTCTACTACAGAGGCAGCTAAGCCAGCAGAGCCAGTTGATATCGTAATCCCTGTTTATCAGCGTGCTACTCCAAACGGAGCTGCAGATGCTGCTAACAACTACTGGACTCAGTGGGTTATCGATCAGATGAAGGAGCAGTACAATGTAAACGTTACCTTCCGTGCTTACGAGCGTGGTAAGGAGAACGAGCTTTACGCTAAGGATGCAGCTGCTAAGGATCTTCCTACCATCTGCTTCGAGTATGACTATCCAGATCTTACCTCTTACTATTCAGAGGGATATCTTGCTAGCTATGATGTAGAGTGGTTCAAGTCAGTAGCTCCTACATACTGGCAGAACATGGTTGACAATGCACTTGACGGATATACCGATATTGATGGAGATACCGTTCTTGTAATTGGTTCTAGACCATATGGTAACACAAACTATCAGTTCACTACCTTCTATCGTCTTGACTGGGTTAAGGCAGCTGGTTACGATGAGTGGCCAAACGATCCAGCAGAGGTTGAGAAGATGTATGACAAGATCATCGAGCTTGGTCTTCCTACTAAGGATGTAGATGGAAAGTATCACATCTTAGGCGGTACTAAGACTGGTGGTAATGGTGCAGACCAGAACTACGCATACAGAAAGCAGCCACAGGATGAGCTTACATGGGCTACCACTGGTGACTACTCTGTACCAGCTCTTTCAACAGATGCTCAGAAGGCTATGCTTAAGGCTGTAAACCACAATTATAACAAGGGTTACATCCGCCCAGACTTTAACCAGTATGAGTCATCACAGGCTATCACAGACTTCGTAAATGGTGTAGCAATTTCATACTCTTGCTACTCAACTAACCACATCGATGTTCTTGATCAGCTCTATGCTAATTTCCCAGATGCAGAGCTTGCTATCCAGGTAAACCCAGGTCCTACTACATACTCTGATGGTTCTACCTCAGCATTCCGTCCAAACTCTATCTTCGGTGAGTACATTGGTTTCTCTAGCCAGGCTACCGAGGAGCAGAAGACAGCAGCAGCTCAGTACCTTGAGTTCCTTGCACAGCCAGCTAACCTTGAGATGCTTCAGTGGGGTATCGAGGGTGTTAACTACGAAGTAGTAGATGGCGAGAAGGTTCTTATCGCTGATCAGGCTGGTAAGGCTGAGCAGCAGGGTCACAATAATAACGTAGATATGTGGTGTCTCTTCACTGCTACTCGTACTTCAGGCGATGTAGACAAGGATATGCTTGCTATCACACCTCTTGGATACAAGGATTCAGATGCTTTCACAAAGCAGATCAAGGCTAACTACGAGGGACAGAAGAAGTGCTTCGACGCTGGCTATGCTAGAATGGATGCTATGTTTACTGTTCCAATCGCAGCTTCTGATGAGTACAAGGATACACTTTTCACAAAGTATGCAGAGCTTCGTGATAACGTTGTAATCGGTTCTGAGGCTGATTTCGATGCTAACTATGAGAAGGCTTCTAAGGAGTACCTTGAGGCTGGTTACCAGGCTATCATCGACGAGAAGGCAGCAGCTTTCAACGCTGGTAAGTGTAATTAATAAAATGTAATTCGATTCGGCCCTCTGGCCTAAGGCTGGAGGGTCGATTTTTAAAAAAGATAAAGCTTTTCATAAGACTTTGTAGATCAAGGTTTTATGCTTTGTTTTATCAACCATAAAAAAGAGAAGGAGAGCGAAATGGCAGGACTTACTTACGACAAGGAGCAGATTGATAAAGTATTAGACAAGCTTGTAGAGCGTACCATGAGAATGGATCTTACTTGGGATTGGCCATGTGGAGTAGCTTACTATGGAATAGCTACAGCTTATGAGCTCACTGGTAAGAAGGAATATATAGAGGTAATGAAGGAGAGAATCGATGAGTACATCGAGCTCGGTCTTCCAAAGGTGTGGACAGTAAATGCATGTGCTATGGGTCACTGCCTCATCACTCTTTACGAGTATACAAATGATGAGAAGTACTGGGATATCGTTATGAGCAAAATCAAGTATATCCGCGAGGATGCACTTAGATTTGGCGATAACGTTCTTCAGCACACTGTATCAGCTAACAATGATTTCCCTGAGCAGTGCTGGTGTGACACCCTTTTTATGGCAGCTTATTTCCTTCTTAGAGTAGGTGTAAAGCTTAAGGACGCAGATCTTATTTCCGATGCGCTTAATAACTATAATTGGCACATCAAGTATCTTCAGAATCCTAATACAGGTCTTTGGTATCATGGATATAATAACCTTCTTAAGGATAAGCCAGAGGAGTGCCATATGTCAGGGTTCTATTGGGGTCGTGCTAATGCATGGGCTGCTTATACTATGAGCCGTGTAGGAGCTATTCTTCCAGAGGCATATCTCTACCCAGAGTTCCTTGAGATAGTAGGTTCGCTTAATGAGCTTCTTTCTACTGCTAAGCTCTATCAGACAGAGAATGGACTTTGGAGAACTATTATCGATGATGAGGGCAGCTATGAAGAAGTATCTGCTTCATGCGGTATAGCATGTGCTCTTTTGAACAAGGGAAATCCTTTATATCTTAAGTATATAAACAAGTCTATTCAGGGTGTACTTGATAATATCACCGAGGATGGACGAGTTCTTAATGTATCTGGTGGTACAGCAGTTATGCGTGACCGCGATGGATATAGAAATATCTCTAAGGATTGGATTCAGGGCTGGGGTCAGGGACTCGCACTTGCATTCCTTTCAAGAGTGTTGGTTTATGATAAGGTAAGAAGCGACGGAGCATTATAATATGCGTTATACATTTGCTGGCAAGGAGCCGGTTATCTTTTCAGAAGGTAAGGCAGGCTTTATAGATGAATCAGTAAGAGAACTTAATGAGTATTGTTCTATACCAGAGCTTACGGATGCTTTCCATGAGACCTTTTGGCTGGACAAGGAGCATGTTACTAAGATTTCTAGTGACGAGTCAGGCGCCTATGTGAGTCAGTCAGCGCAGGGAACGATGCCGCTTTCGTTTATGGCTACAGTTTCAACAGAGGGAAATTACCTCATTAAGACGGAGATAACTGCTGTGGAAGACACAGAGGATGTTTTGATCTTTACAAGTAGAAGACGTCTGGTATGGAGAGGTAAGCTGAAAGCTGGCGAAAAGCTGGATAAGCAGTTTATGACAAATGTCTGCCCTATTATTCCAAGGGATCATAAGGAAGCCTGGGAGGATAAGACGGTTAACATTTCTGTAGTTGGAAAAAGTGTCAGACTTTCTTCTGTAGATATTTATCCATGGAATGGAAAGACCATATATTTAGCAGGCGATTCCACCGTCACAGATCAGAATGCGGATTATCCGTATCTTCCAAAGGGAAGCTACTGTGCCTGGGGTCAAATGCTGCAGGCCTTCGTGGGAAGTGAGGCTGTAGTAAGTAATCATGCGCACTCAGGACTTACTACCGAGACCTTTAGAAATGAAGGGCATTATCAGATTCTTATAGATCGAATTAAGAAGGATGATATATGCATGATTCAGTTTGGTCATAATGACCAGAAGCTGGAGCATTTGTCGGCAAAGGGCGGTTACAGAGAAAATCTGATAACCTATGTAAATGAGCTTAGAGCGAAAGGGGCTATACCTGTTATAGTAAGTTCTCTAGCCAGAAATACATGGAATGAAGATGGCACATATAACGATCTTTTAAAGGCGTATGATGAAGAGTGTAAGCTTCTCTGCAAGGAAATGGATGTACCATTTATTGGACTACATGACTATTCTATGGAAAAGATAAAGTCTGTCGGAAAAGAGGAGGCTAAAAACTTCTGTTTCCCAGGCGACTGGACTCATTCGAATGACTATGGTGCCTACATGTGGGCAAGATTTATCGCTAAGGAATTAGATTCCCTAGGACTTGTAAAAACTAAGGATATCGGCGAATGGGAGCCAGCAGAAAAAGCAAATATGCTAGACATTCCAAAGGAATATCAGCACGTGGATAAGCCTGAGGGTTATGGAATACCAGCTGATGTATTGGGATTGATAAAAAGTTGTATAAACTGATAGATTTTGGAGGATAAAAAAATGGCACTTAAGGGAGGCTTCACCTTGCCAGGAGAATCCGGCTACGAAAAACTGACCCTTGAAATGGCAGAAAAATGGGGTGCAGATGTTATCAGAGATAGCGACGGAACTGTCCTTTCTGATGAGATTACAAATTCTGGTTACGGCATCTACTCTACTATCTGTATAATCAGAGATCACAATGAATGGGCTAAGGCTAATATGGACGCTCTTCAGCAGTCCTTCCTTTGCACAGATCCTATACTTGCGACTGACGAGCAGCTTTCTATTCAGATTATGAAGGGCTTTTTCGCAGATCAGTTTGCTATAAATACTTCTGAGGAAGCTCTTTCATATATGGAGGTTTGGGATAGAACTTCAGAGAACAAGCTTACTTCAGATAGCTGGACCTTTGAAAAAGAGGCCGGTGTGGTAGTTATTCAGGGCGCAGTGCCTTATCATAGCTACACAGTTAGCTTTTTGGCATACCGTCTTTGGGAAGAGATCAGCATGTATAACCATGTTACTAACTCTTGGGATAAGGAGCATCTCATGCCTATAGATCCAAGACTTCCAAAGGCTGAGGAGTATATGCTTTCTTGGATGAAGAACTGGTGTGAGACACATCCTGCTACTACTGTAGTACGCTTCACCTCTATGTTTTATAACTTCGTATGGATTTGGGGAAGTGATGAGAGAAATCGAAATCTCTTCTCAGATTGGGGTTCATATGACTTTACTGTTTCGGAGAAGGCACTTGCTGATTTCAAGGCTGAGTATGGCTATGCTCTGACTGCAGAGGACTTTATAAATCAGGGTAAGCTTCACGTAACTCATATGCCACCTACTAAGAAGCAGAGAGACTACATGGACTTCACTAACAAGTATGTAGTAGAGGTAGGCAAGAAGCTTGTGGACATGGTTCATGAGTATGGAAAGAAGGCTTATGTATTCTATGATGATTCATGGGTAGGCGTAGAGCCTTACTCAAAGAGATTCAAGGATTTTGGTTTCGATGGACTTATCAAATGTGTGTTTAACGGTTATGAGGCTAGACTTTGCGCTGGAGCAGATGTAGAGACTCATGAGCTTAGACTTCACCCATATCTTTTCCCTACAGGACTTGGCGGACAGCCAACCTTTACAGAGGGTGGAAATCCTACACTTGATGCTAAGCAGTATTGGAATCGCGTGCGTCGTGCATTGCTTCGTGAGCCTGTGCAGCGTATCGGTTTAGGTGGATACTTACATCTTGTTCAGCCATATCCAGACTTCTGTGATTACATCGAGAAGGTGGGAGATGAGTTTAGAACTATCGTTTCTATGCATGAGAGTGGAAAGCCATTTACCTTCAAGTGTAAGGTGGCTGTAATGCACAGCTGGGGTAAGCTTCGTCCTTGGACACTCAGCGGCCACTTCCATGAGACCTATATGCATGATCTTATCCATGTAAACGAGGCGCTTTCAGGACTTCCTGTAGATGTAAGCTTTATTGATTTCGATGATGCCATGTCAGGTGCGCTTAAGGACTACGATGTCGTTATTAATGCAGGCCGTGCAGGCAGTGCTTGGAGTGGCGGAGATGTATGGCTTAATCCAGAGCTTGTAAGTGCTGTGAATGAATTTGTCGTAAACGGCGGATGCTTCGTTGGAATAAATGAGCCTTCAGCTGTAGAAGGTCGTGCTGATTACTTTAGAACAGCTCAGCTTTTAGGTGTGGATTTAGACACCGGTGCAAAGGTTTGTCACGGCAGATATGCTTTCGATGTAGACGAGGCAGCTGCTAAGAAGATCTTTGTCAAGGGCTCAAATGTACCTGCTAAGAAGAATCTTATGGTGACAAAGGCAGACACAGTCGTGCTGGCTGAGTCTGATGGAATTCCAACAGCTACAGTAAGAGAGGTAGGTAAGGGTAAGGCATACTACTTAAGTGGCTTTGAGCTTAACAATGCCAACACCAGAATGCTTCTAAATATCCTCCTCGATGGTGCTGGTATCGATCTTGACAGTGATTACCTCACAGACACCCCTGACGCAGAGTGCGCATTCTATCCTAACAGCGGAAAGCTTGTAGTGATGAATAACTCTGGTGAGGAGCTTACAGCTCATGTAAAGACTCCTGCAGGTGTAAGAGAGATTAAGATGGCCGCATACGAGACTATTATTACAGAATAATAACTATATTTTTCATATCTTTATCCTTTGTGTAGGCCAGGGCGTAATGCTCTGGTCTACACGAAATTTACAGAGAGGGAGGAAACCATGCAATTAGGAATAAGACTTCATGATGTAGAAGAGGGAACAGTAGAGCACAGACTTGAGCTGGCTAGGGAGCAGGGCTTTAAATGTGCTCATATAGCTTTATCGAAGGTGGCAGACTATAAGATGACTTTGCCAGAGCTTACACCAGGCTGGGCTATGAATTTAAAGCGTGCGTTTGATAAAAATGACATGGATGTAGCGGTGCTTGGCTGTTACTTGAACCTTGCTACTCCGGATGAGGCAGCACTTAAGGCTACACAGGAGAAGTATTATGCGCATCTTAGATTTGGCTCTATGATGGGGGCTGGTGTAGTGGGAACTGAGACAGGCGCGCCAAATGTTGACTATCACTTTGAGCCAGCCTGCCATACAGATGAAGCACTCAAGGCTTTTATAAAGGGTGTAAAGCCTGTGGTAAAATGTGCCGAGCAGTTCGGTCAGATTTTGGCTATAGAGCCTGTGTTTAGACATATCGTTTGGAATCCGAAGGTAGCCAGAAGAGCTCTTGATGAGATAGGAAGTCCTAATCTTCAGATTATTTTTGACCCAGTAAATATGCTTGATATTTCAAACTACGAGCAGCGCGATGAAATCTTTGCTGAGGCGATGGACATTCTTAAGAATGAGATAGCTGTTATTCATATCAAGGATTTTAAGGTAGAGGGAGATAAGCTTATATCAGTGGGCGCTGGTCTTGGACAGATGGGTGATTCATATAAAGCCATCGCAAAGTTTGCTAAGGAATGTAAGCCATATATTCATGCTACCTTAGAGGATACAAAGCCAGATAATGCTAAGCAATGCAGAGAGCATATTCAAAAAATATTCGATGAGATTTAGGTAAAAAAACACAAGACTTTGTGCATCTTGTGAAAGCCCTTACATACTGATAGATTGTGGTTTTTTTAACACATTTTTTAGTTGTATTTTGTAAGCATTTCTTGTATGATATAAACAAATGCGGTTACGTATAAGTTTATTATTTCACTATAAAAAGGAGAATAAAAATGAGCGTTATTGATGAGATTTATAAGATTGGTATTGTTCCTGTTATCGCACTTGATGATGCAAAGGATGCTGAGCCTTTAGCAAAGGCTCTTTGCGCTGGTGGTCTTCCATGTGCTGAGGTTACATTCCGTACAGCAGCTGCTGAGGAGTCTATCCGCATCATGGCTTCTAAGTTCCCAGAGATGCTCGTAGGTGCTGGTACTGTACTTACTACAGAGCAGGTAGACAGAGCAGTAGGCGCTGGTGCTAAGTTCATCGTTAGCCCAGGTCTTAACCCAGAGGTAGTTAAGTACTGCGTTTCTAAGAACATTCCTATCGTTCCAGGTACTGCTAATCCTTCAGATGTAGAGGCAGCTCTTTCACTTGGACTTGATGTAGTTAAGTTCTTCCCAGCTGAGCAGGCAGGTGGTATCGATTATATTAAGGCTATCGCAGCTCCATATACAAAGGTTCGTTTCATGCCTACCGGTGGCGTAAATGCAGATAACCTTAAGAACTACCTTGACTTTAACAAGATCGTAGCTTGCGGTGGTACTTGGATGTGCAAGAAGGATCTTATCGTAAACGGTGAGTTTGATAAGATTGAGCAGCTTACTCGTCAGGCAGTTGTAAACATGCTTGGCTTTGAAATCCGTCACGTTGGTATTAACATGGATTCTGAGGATGAGGCTGTTAAGGTAGCTGATGCATTTGCTCCATTCGGCTTCGCTGCTAAGATGGGTAACTCATCTATCTTCGCTGGTACTGCTGTAGAGGTTATGAAGAAGGGCGGACGTGGAACTAAGGGTCACATCGCTATCGGAACTAACTACATGGATCGTGCAGTATATCACTTAGAGCGCATGGGTGTTGAGATCGACCATGAGTCAGCTGTTAAGGATGATAAGGGACTTAAGGCTATCTACCTCAAGAATGAGATCGGTGGCTTCGGAGTACATTTAGTAAGAAAGTAAAATAGTTGATATATTTCAGGAGGTTGTCATGAATTTGAACTTAAGACCAAAGGAAGAGTGTAAGTTTGATGCAGTATCATTAGGTGAGGTTATGCTTCGCCTTGATCCAGGTGAGGGTCGTATCCGTACTGCTAGAGAGTTTAAGGCATGGGAAGGCGGCGGAGAGTATAATGTTATCCGTGGACTTCACAAGTGCTTCCGTATGAACACCGCTGTTATCACTGCATTTGCTGATAACGAGGTAGGTCTTCTTATGAGAGACTTCATCGAGCAGGGTGGCGTTTCTACAGATCTTATCTACATGAAGAAGACTGATGGTATCGGTCGTATCTGCCGTAACGGTATAAACTTCACCGAGCGTGGATATGGTATCCGTGGTGCAGTAGGATGCTCAGACAGAGCTAACACCGCTATTTCACAGGCAACTCCAGAAGATTTTGATTTCGAGTACATTTTCGGTACTTTAGGTGTTAGATGGCTTCATACTGGTGGTATCTACGCAGCTCTTTCAGAGCAGTCATGTGAGACCGTTCTTGCAGCTATCAAGACTGCTAAGAAGTATGGCACTATCGTTTCTTACGATTTGAACTATCGTCCTTCTATGTGGTCAGCTATCGGTGGACAGGCTAAGGCTCAGGAGGTTAACAAGGAAATCGCTAAGTATGTAGATGTTATGATCGGTAACGAGGAAGACTTTACAGCTTGCCTTGGCTTTGAAATCGAGGGTAACGATGAGAACCTTAAGACTCTTAACCTTGATGGTTACAAGAAGATGATTAACGAGGCTGCTAAGACCTATCCTAACTTCAAGGCTGTAGCTACCACTCTTCGTCAGGTTAAGACTGCTACAGTTAATGATTGGTCTGCTATCTGCTGGGCTGATGGAGAAATCTACAAGGCTAAGCAGTATGATGGACTTGAGATTCTTGACCGTGTAGGCGGTGGAGATTCATTTGCTTCAGGTCTTGTATATGGTCTTATGACTACTGGTGATGCAGAGCTCGCAGTTAACTACGGTGCAGCTCACGGCGCACTTGCTATGACTACTCCTGGTGATACTACCATGGCTTCTCTCAAGGAAGTTGAGAACATCATGGGTGGCGCAGGTGCTCGCGTACAGAGATAGTTATCGTATTAGGGGGTATTATGGATATCAGATATAGCGCGAATCAGCGTGATGTAGCTCGCTATACTACTGAGGAGCTCAGAGCAGAGTTTCACATTTCTGGTCTTTATCAGGAAGACAAAGTAGTTTGCGTATATTCACACGTAGATCGTATGGTAACCTTTGGCTGCATGCCAGTTACAAAAAAGGTTAGTCTTGATGATGGAATCGATGTATGGGGAAATTTTGGTACCCACTTCATCTTAGAGCGTAGAGAGATAGGAATCTTTAATATCGGCGGCAGTGGAAAGATCACTGCCGACGGTAAGGAATATAAGCTTGGTTACAAGGATTGCCTCTATCTTACACAGGGCAATAAGGAAGTATACTTCGAGTCAGATGATGCTTCTAATCCAGCTAGATTCTATATGGTATCAGCTCCAGCACATTGTGCATATGAGAACAAGCTTATCACTATAGCAGAGGCTAATCACAGACCTCTCGGTGAGAAGAAGCTTGCGAATGAGCGTACTATTAATCAGTTCATTCATCCAGATGTTCTTAAGACCTGCCAGCTTTCTATGGGTATGACAGAGCTTAAGGAGGGATCTGTATGGAACACCATGCCAAGCCACACTCATGAGCGTCGCATGGAGATTTATACATACTTTGAGATTCCAGAAGGACAGGCTGTATTCCACATGATGGGTGAGCCAACTCAGACTCGTCATCTTGTTATGAATAACTATGATGCAGTTATTTCACCTTCATGGTCTATCCACTCAGGTGTAGGTACTTCTAACTACACATTCATCTGGGCAATGGGTGGAGAAAATATGGAATTTGATGACATGGATAACCTGAAAACCACGGAGTTAAGATAGTAGAAATCTGTGAATTGAATATCTTCGTCCATGCTTGCATGGTAAGAAGATATTTGATTTACAGATTTGACTGGCGACACTCTGTGGCGCCAGCCACCAGCCTGAGGTTTACGAAGTAAATCTCAGGCTGGATACTATCGTAATATTATAGTAGAAAAAGGAGAAAAAAATGAGCGAGTACACAAATTTTTCACTTGAGGGTAAGGTTGCTCTCGTAACTGGAGCTTCTTATGGAATCGGTTTTGCAATTGCTTCTGCATACGCACAGGCTGGCGCTACCATCTGCTTCAATGATATTAAGCAGGAGCTCGTTGACAAGGGTATCGCAGCATATGAGGAGCTTGGTATTAAGGCTCATGGATATGTTTGCAACGTATGTGATGAGGCAGCTGTAAATGCTATGGTTGCACAGATCGAGAAGGAAGTTGGTACTATCGACATCCTTGTTAATAATGCTGGTATTATCAAGCGTATCCCAATGATCGAGATGACCGCTGAAGAGTTCAGACAGGTTATTGATGTAGATCTTAATGCTCCATTCATCGTTTCTAAGGCTGTTCTTCCAGGTATGATCAAGAAGAATGCTGGTAAGATTATCAACATCTGCTCTATGATGTCAGAGCTTGGTCGTGAGACTGTTTCTGCATATGCAGCAGCTAAGGGTGGTCTTAAGATGCTCACCAGAAATATCTGCTCTGAGTATGGTCAGTACAATATCCAGTGTAACGGTATTGGACCTGGTTACATCGAGACTCCACAGACTGCACCTCTTCGTGAGATTCAGCCAGACGGAAGCCGTCACCCATTCGATCAGTTCATCTGCGCTAAGACCCCTGCTAACAGATGGTTAAAGCCAGAAGAGCTTACTGGTCCAGCTGTATTCTTAGCATCTGAAGCTTCTAACGCTGTAAACGGACACATTCTCTATGTAGATGGTGGTATCCTTGCTTACATCGGAAAGCAGCCACAGTAATAAGATTTGTTTAATTCACCCTCTGCCGAATGGCAGAGGGTTTTTTACGTTTGAGGGTGATATGCCTTGTATATAGCAGAGATTACGTCTTGCTAATGGCATTTGTGCAAATTAGACGTAGTTATCTGAGTGCTAAGGAATTATTCTACGTCTAAATATGTAGAATGTAGAGAATGGGACGTAGGATTTGTTTATTTATGGAAAATAACTACGTCTATTCCTACGTATTTGCCCAAGTGAGACGTAAGGATTCTTTGGAGACAATAAAAAACTACGTCTCGGAAATCAAGAAGTCAAGGTTTGAGACGTAATTAATATAAAATACTATGGCAGTACCTGCCGCATATATATTCTATAGACTCTTAAATATGACAATATATGAGTTGATAAATATCTGCGTATTTGTTAATTTGTTAACGTTGGGTTTTTACATAAAAAAGAGAGGGTTTTATGCTAGAATTATCGACTTTGGCAACTACACTAATCATGCTGGGAGTGGCGATGCTGCTTGGTCTTATGATGACTAAGTTATTAGGTCGCTTTGGACTGCCTAATGTTACCAGCTATCTTATTATAGGCCTTATTTTAGGTCCTTTTGTTCTAGGACGGTTTGGTCTTGGTTTTACAAGTATAGAGCAGCTTGAGAGTCTTACTATTATCTCAGATGTGGCACTTGGCTTCATTGCATTTTCCATCGGAAATGAGTTTAGATTATCAGCTTTAAAGCAGACTGGAAAGCAGGCTACAGTCATAGCCATAGCACAAGCTCTGGTTACCACATTTATGGTGGATGCAGTGCTTCTAATCGCTTATTTTGCATTTAATTTGGGCGATAAAATAGGTATCGAAACCTGTATAACTCTTGGAGCTATAGCTACTGCCACAGCTCCTGCTGCTACACTTATGGTAGTACACCAGTATAATGCAAAGGGTCCACTTACATCACTTCTTTTGCCTATAGTTGCATTAGATGATGCGGTGGGGCTGATTGTCTTTGCAGTTTCATTTGGAATTGCTAAGGCTATAAATTCTGGCGGAGCTATAAATGTAGTCACTATCATGGTAAATCCACTTATAGAGGTTATTGGATCACTTATTTTAGGCTCAGTAGTAGGTGTAGTATTCTGCTGGGTGGAGAAAATACTTCGCTCTGAAAAAAAGAGACTTGATATGTCGATAGGTTTTGTCTTCCTGGCGGTTGGTCTTTCTAAGATAAAGGTAGAATTTTCAGGTTCAGATATCGAGATAGGTTTTTCTACTCTTTTGGTATGTATGATGCTTGGAACCTTGTTCTGTAATCTCTGCGAGTTCTCCCAGACCATTATAGAGGAGGATGTGGACAGATGGGTGGCACCTTTGTTCCTTCTGTTCTTTATTCTTTCAGGTGCGGAGCTGGATATTACGGTGTTTACCAGCGGAGTAGTAGTACTGATCGGCGTGCTCTATATTATTTCCCGTTCGTTTGGCAAATATATAGGAACTTTTATCTCGGCAAAGTCTGTGAAGTGCTCACCTATGGTGTGCAAGTACCTTGGAATAACTCTTTTGCCGCAGGCGGGAGTAGCCCTTGGAATGTCGCTTACAGCATCGCAGGTGCTTGGTCAGGCAGGTACACTTATAAGAAATATAGTTTTGTTCGCGGTACTTATTTATGAGCTTGTAGGTCCACTTCTTACGAAAATGGCACTTAAAGCAGCCGGCGAGATAGATAAGAATGCATAGAGAACCTTTTGAGGAATATTTAATAGATTCAGAGTTAGGCATTAAAACAGCTGGTAGAAATGATATACATTCTGATAAACATCGTTTTCCCTACGAGCCTACATCATACTGTGTGTTGGATAGGCTAATTGAGTCCGAGTTTTTATCAAAGAATGATGTCATAATGGACTATGGCTGCGGGATGGGAAGAGTTCCTATATATCTAAGTCTGAAGCTTGGATGTAGAGGATACGGAATAGAGCTTGTAAAAGAATTCTATAAGCAGGCTATCTCGAATGTCGAGGCTAAGAAGCTTCAGGATGGCATACAGCTGATACAAGGAAAAGCTGAAAAGACAGAACTGCCTTTTGATGTTACAGCCTGCTTCTTTTTCAATCCATTTGATTTAGGAATACTAAGGAGCGTAATGAAAAGGATTCTTGACTCATATGTCAAGAATCCCAGATGCATACGCCTGTTTTTTTATTATCCGCAGGATGAGTATGTTGCCTATTTGACCACTCAGCCTGAAATAGATTTTGTGGATGAGATAGATTGCATGGATCTATTTCAAGAAAACGATAATAGGAATAAGATTTTAGTGTTTGAAATTAGCTATTAGCTGCGTGCTTTTCAAAAGCATCTTTAAACCTCTTTTCAAAGGTAAGCACTTCATCAGAGGTCTTAGGAATATCAATCATACATTTTTCCCAGCTAGATAGATAAATAGCATTGCTTAGATACAGGCTGTTTATGCCCTCATATCCATTTGCTATTAGTTTGGCATCAGTTCCAGAAATCACATTAGAAAAATTTTCCAAAACAAGCTTGTAAGGATCCACTACCTTCTCAAAGGCTTCTTCCTTCCAAACACCATATAAGTTTCTGAAAAACTCCTTAGAGGAGGTTCTGTACTTAGCCTCCTTCATGCCTATTTCAGGCTCTAATTCTCCTATTTTAAGAACTCCGTTTTCGCAGACTAGCATAGCTTCATCTAAAGAGATCTCGAGACGATTAACACCAGGTGCATCGCCAGTGGAAGTGATAAATGTACCGTTGGCACCGTTCTCCCACTCGAAATATGCAGTTACATCATCCTCGACCTCTATGTCATGAAAGCGACCGTCGTGACAAAAGCCCTGTACGCTCTTTGGCATGCCGCAAATCCACTGGAGAAGATCCAGGTTATGAGGGCATTGATTTAAAAGAACTCCACCGCCGTCCTTATCCCAGGTAGCGTGCCAGCTGCTGCTCTTGTAGTATGAATCAGGTCTGTACCAGTCGGTAACCACCCAGTTAACGCGCTTGAGCTGACCATATTTTTGGCTTTCGATTATTTCCTTGACGCGTTTGTACATAGGATTTGTACGTTGATTAAATACCACAGCAAATGTTTTGGAAGCTTCATTAGCTGCTTCTATCATATTTCTTGCCTGTAAAGAGAAAACTCCCAGAGGTTTATCCGTCAGCACATGTATGCCTGCTTTAAATGCGCGTACAGCTATGGCTTCATGTGAATAGTGTGGTGTAGCTACTACTATAGCATCAAGTTCTAGTTCGCCATTTTCAACTGATGAAAAAAGACTATCCGCACTGTCGAAAACGGGGATGCTGTTTGTCTTGGCAAATGCGATAATATCCTCGAATTCAGGCTTAATCCTTGTAAATGCACCTACCTCGAAATATTTTATTACGCCCAGCATGATAAGCCTTGCGTAGGCGCTGCCCATATTTCCAACACCTATGATTCCTACCTTCATCCTTTCAGCTCCTTTCCGTCAAATGTAACCCAGCTTCCCTCTGAAGCTGATAACAGATTCATGAAATAAGCATCTGCCACAGCTCCTTTTAAATTTTCGCACGCCCATGCTAAGATGAAAGCCTTGTCAGGCAGATTAACACCAGAAGCTATCTGGCTTACTAAATATGTTTTTTCCAGCAATTCCTGTATAGCTAACTCATCTTCTGAAAGTATGCCTTCTGGGACTCCTTCACTTCTAACAGACATAATGTCCGAAAAGAGCAGTTCCTCGTGTCCATTATTGTTCTCATCCAGATACCAGATCTTTTCGTTTATGAGTTCCCCTCGGGTTCCTGTAATCTTTATGTTGTTATGTCTGATAAGTGAGTGGTACTGCTCCGAATCAAAATCGTATGTGGCTATTTTTCCATCCTCGAACTCTATAAAGGCTTTTACCCTAGGCTTGTTTATAATCTCGCCATCATTATAGACAAAGTATCTGTCACCAGTCTTTGTGACGGGGAAGTTATACTTTGTGACTAACATTCTGTAGCTTGCTTCAGGCTTTTCTCCGAGAATATTTCTGATAAGACTAATGCCGTGATACTCGTGCGCGGCAGATACATCTGCAGAGTTTATTTCACCCAGCCTTCCGCTTTCAGCCAGCTCTATCATTTTCTTATAGGTTGGGTAATACTGATACTGTTCTGCGACTAGAAGAGGCTTGCCGTCAAATTTGAGCACAGACTGCAGCTCCTCGTCAGTTAGGCCGACAGGTGTTTCGCATAGTACAGTAAATCCTAGCTCACGCCAGTGCTTTGAAACCGCATAGATAGAAGCCTTGTTTACACTTACAACTATAAAATCTGGCTCTTTATCTATGATATCCTGCTCAGAAAAGGTAGTAAAAACGCCAAAGTCCTTTTCTATAGCTTCTGCCTTCTCCTTTGTTCTGCACAATACTCCGCATACGCTTAAGTCGTTAGAATCAGAAGCAGCGATTCTAAGGTAAAATCTTGCACGCCAGCCGCTTCCAATAATAGCAAATGTTTTTGTCATACCTACAAGCCCTCCAGTAACATTTTACACAGATTAGCAGAATGAATGCAACTTCTGATTGAAATATTATTTTTTTGTTGTATATCATTTATTCCGGTAGATATCTTGTATTAAATGATTATAATGAGTTATAAATATGCTTATTGCTACGGAAAGTAGCGGAAAAATAGCGAAATGACAACGAATGTTTCTTGTTTGGTAAAGGCTGATTTACTAATCTGTGAGAGAAGCAAAACGAAAGCGAAATACGGAGGTATAAAAAATGACTTTAGTAGAACAAATTAAGCATTACAGAAAGCAGGCTGGACTTTCACAGGAGAAGATGGCGGAGCTGATAGGTGTTTCAAGACAGGCAATCACGAAGTGGGAAAACGGGACAGGTATTCCTGATATTTCTAATTTGATGGCAATTGCAGATCTTTTTCAGATATCAGTAGATGAATTACTTTCGAATGAGAAGGCAGAGAAGAAGCAGGCTGAATACATTTATGAGAGCCAGACGGAATATGATATTGATGGCCAAAAGAATTATGATATTAATCTTGGCGGAGCCAATACTGTAGAGCTTCGTGCTTATGATGGTGAGAAGATCAGAGTTTCAGTATTGTCAAATGTGATAAAGACTATTAGCTCGGATTTCAAGATCAAAATAGATGACAATAAGAATGCCATTGATGTGGAAATGCATAGACTAAATAATGCAACAGAAGCTATGGCGAAGGATGGCCTGGCAGTTAAAATACTTCTTCCGATTAAGTATATTGGTAAGATAGAGCTGACAGTCAATGCTAGGTTTGTTAGCATTTATGATATAGAGAATGAGATTATCGAAATAAACGGCAAAATCAGCGAGGTCATATTAGATGGTAATAAGAGCGAAATAGAGATAGATTCTAATTTGGATATGCAAATCAATGTCGTATCACATGAGGGAGCTTTGGAGCTAAATCAGCTTTCTGCCACCTCCAGACTGATGATTCCTGGTGACTATAGCTTTAGATGTGCGAAAAAGGGTGTTGCAACGAATGTATATTTCGAAAAACAGGGAAAAATGGTAGACGATTTTTCAGATGCTGGCGCAGACAATTACATTGAGCTTAATGGAATGAAGAGCGAGCTTGTAATCGCAGCAAGGGAAATGTAGCGAGCTATAATTTTCGGTGAATGGATAAAAAATGCTGTTCACCGAAAATTATACGTACAACACGTTGATTTTACTGGGGTGATGAAGTATAATTTTCGGTGAAGTGATAAAAAACACTGCTCACCGAAAATTATACAGAAAAGGCCTTGAAAATGATTATTGGAAGAGAAAAAGAGATAAAAACACTACAGGAATTATATAATAGCGATTCTGCTGAATTAGTTGCCCTATACGGAAGACGTAGGGTTGGAAAAACTTTTTTGGTTGATAGTGTTTTCGAAGAAACCATATTTTTTAGACATGCTGGTCTATCACCAATTGAAGGAAATACAATACATGAACAATTGGTGCATTTCTATAGATCGTTAAAACTAAGTGGGTGGGGAGAGGATGTTGTTCCCACCACGTGGTTAGAAGCTTTTTATATGCTGGAAGATTTAGTGGAGCAATATGCAGACAAAGGTAAAAGAATAGTATTGTTTATTGATGAAATCCAGTGGATGGATACTCCAAAAGCGAAGTTTATGACTGGCCTTGAGGCCTTTTGGAATGGCTGGGCATGTCATAAAAATAATATAATGGTTATTGTATGTGGCAGTTCTAGCTCGTGGATATTGGATAAACTTATAAATAATCATGGGGGACTTTATAACAGAGTAACATGTGAGATTAAGCTACAGCCGTTTACGCTCAGAGAGTGTGAAAGCTATTTAAAAAGCCGAGGTGTAGTTATGTCAAGGTATGATATAGTACAGGCTTATATGATGATAGGAGGGATTCCATTTTATCTTAAATATTTAGATAAGACACTGAGTTTAGCGCAGAATATAGACTCCTTATTCTTTTCTGAGAATGCTGGGCTTAAGGATGAATTTGATAGATTGTTTGTGACATTATTTACAAATGCGGAAGAAATGAAAATGATTGTACGTGCTCTTTCTGAAAAAAACAGAGGACTTTCAAGAAAGGAGATTGTACAGGCGACAGGAATTGAGGATAGCGGAAATTTTTCAAAGAAACTAAAGGCACTTATTTCTGGAGGATTTGTGATTAAATACTCATCTTTCGGTAATGGCAAGAGAGAGGATTACTATAAATTGACAGATCCGTTCTGCTTATTCTATCTAAAGTTTATGAAGGATAAGAAGAAAAAAAACTGGATTAATATTGAGGACACAAGAAAGGTTATGGTATGGAAGGGATATGCCTTTGAAAATGTGTGTTGGAATCATGTTAGTCAGATAAAAGATGCTCTTAAAATAGGGGGTGTTGCTACAGAAGAGTCACTATGGTCAAAACGAGGTGATGAGGTTTCTGACGGGACACAGATTGACTTAATAATAGATAGAAAAGACCATGTGGTGAATATGTGCGAGATTAAATTCTATAGCGATGAATTTTCAGTAGATAAAGAATACCATCTAGTTTTGGAAAGACGAAAAAAACTATTACGCGAGATTATTCCAGTAAAATCAGTTGTTCACAATACATTAATTACAACGTATGGTCTCAAACATAATGAATACAGTGGAGATTTTGTCAATGTTATTAAGATAGATGATTTATTTATATGAGGGTAAAAAAATGGACCTTTCTTTCGGAAAGTCCACTTTTTATGCGGGTAACAGGACTTGAACCTGCACGGTCGCCCACCAGAACCTAAATCTGGCGCGTCTGCCAATTCCGCCATACCCGCAAACCTCTAGGAGTATAGCATTTTCTTATGGTTAAAGTCAAGGATAATAACGCAAGAGACTTGTAATACGAAAGCTAAGTGGTATAGAATAGGGGCGAAAGGAGAAACTATTATGCTTACAGAAAAAAATAGAATCTATAATTTTACAGATGAAATAGATCTTGTTCCTTGTGGAGAGGGCGTGGAGAGAAAGATTTTAGCATACTGCGACGGAATGATGGCAGTAGAAAATCATTTCAAGAAGGGAGCTGTCGGTGCTATGCATTCGCATCCGCATACACAGCTTACCTATGTGATAGATGGAGCTTTTGAATTTACAGTGGCAGATGACACGCGCATTGTAAGAAAAGGTGATATTCTTTTAAAGCAGGACGGCATCGTCCATGGCTGCGTATGCATAGAGGAAGGCATACTTTTAGATGTGTTCACTCCTATGAGAGAGGATTTTGTTTAGAGAGCTTTGCATTGACCAGGACAGAGAAGACTAATAGTCCGATACAAGGCACGAGATTGGTAAGCATACCGATTCCGATTCCAAAATTTTCAGCCACTATGCCGATGATATAAGGCATAATAAGCGCTCCCAACCCTGATATAGGAAGCATTATGGAAAGAGATGTGGTGCTTGTCTTGCTTCCAGCCAGTGAAACGGCGGTAGGATTAAGCGGTGCCATACAAAAGGCGAACATGAAAAGAAGCACTATGGCAAGAAGCTGTCCTTTTGCCTGGATTAAAAGAAAATAGAAAATTATGCAGCCTGCCGACATGAAGCTCATGGCTTTGGCAGGCTTTTTTAGTTTCACGACAAAGGCTATGATTAGTCTGCATACCAGAGTGGCAAACCACATGACTGTCACAGTGTAGGTGCTTATGGTACCACTTAAAATGCCGCTGCCTTTGAAGTAGGATACCAGCCAGCTGGTAACACTGGTTTCGGATGCGTTCTGACAGAATATCAGACCTGTCAAAAGCCAAAACTGAGAGTCCTTCATGAAAGACCAGTCGGTGCGTTCACCTTTGCTGGCAGGCTTATTAGACATTGGGGTAAACAGGTAAATAGTCCAAAGAAGAAGACCGACAAGAGCTAGTATAATAAGAGCAAGGTCATGCGCAAGCGCAATTACAAAAGGGCAGCTAAGTGCTCCGATAGCATAGCAGGCATGCATAAGATTCATACCTATAGTGCGGTCCTTACTATTGTTTCCAACTAAAAGAGTGCAGGTATTTAAAGCGCAGCCTTTTGCGATACCCACTAATAAAAACGAAAGCATTAATACAGCAGTTATGCCGCTTAGCCCCATGAGCAAGTAGCCGAGAAGATATCCCAGACCGAAAATACATACAGTTCTTTTCATGCCAAACTTTGGTGAAATCATCCCTATGGCGAAACCGCAGAGCAGATTTCCTAGATTCATCATGGACATGAGTGTTCCGCTCACAGCGTAGGAAAAACCGTACTTTTCCTGAAGAATAGTGACTACGATTCCGGTGCTGATGGCAGCTGTTCCACTGAGAAGGAAAGCTATAAGGCCAAGGTTTCTAGTTCTTGTAGATAGTGCGTTTTCCATTGGAAATTCTCTTTCTTTAATGTATTCTAGCGTATTCTATACTTTTTATGGGTCATTTTACAAGAATAAAGGACAGAAAAATGGTAAATGTCAAAAATGTACTATAAAGAACAAAAATGTCGTCTTTTTTTTAACAAAACCAATGTCTATAATACAAGCATAATCAAAAGTCCCTAAGGGACACATTCTAGGAGGAGAATAAAAATGAAGAAGAGAATCGTAGCAGCTCTTATGGTTGCAACTCTTGCTCTTGGTCTTACAGCTTGTGGTTCAGGCTCAGGAAAGACTGGAGAGAAGGTAACACTTGTTTACGCTGAGGTTAACCCAGAGGATACCATCGTTGGTCAGATGGCTGCAGACTTCAAGTCAAAGGTTGAGGAGCTTTCAGGCGGAAACATTACTATCGATGTTCAGTACTCAGGTGTTCTTGGTTCAGAGAACGACGTACTTGATACCATGATGGGTGGTGGAGATACTATCCAGATGGCACGTATTTCAGCTTTCGCACTTACCAGCTACGGCGGAGATAAGTCAAAGCTTCTTTCACTTCCATACACATTCGTAGACAGAGCACACTTCTGGAAGTTTGCTGAGTCTGATTTAGCTAATGAGTTCCTTCAGGAGTCAAAGGATAAGTCTGGTGTTACCGGTCTTTTCTATGGTGAGGAAGGCTTCCGTCATTTCTTTACATCTAAGCCAGTTGCTTCTATGGCAGACCTTGCTGGTATGAAGCTTCGTGTGTCTAACGACCCTGTTATGAACGGTCTTGTAAACTCACTTGGCGCTTCACCTACAGTAGTAGCTTTCGGTGAGCTTTATTCAGCTCTTCAGACTGGTATGGTAGATGGTGCTGAGCAGCCTATCGCAAACTACAAGTCAAATGCATTCCCAGAGGTTGCTAACAACATGATCCTTGATGGACACACCCTTGGTGCTGTTCAGATCATCGTTACTAACGATGCTTGGGCTAAGCTTTCAGAGCAGCAGCAGAACTGGATTAAGGAAGCTGGTAAGTATGCACAGGCTCAGAACAAGGCTAACTCAGAAGCTAAGGAGAACGAGGTTCTTAACCAGCTTAAGTCTGAGGGATGCAACATCGTAGAAGTAGCAGACAAGAGCGAGTGGCAGAATGCTGTTTCTGGTGTTGTAGCTGATAACCTTGGTTCATATGGTGATCTTTACCAGAAGCTTCTTGACTTCGCAAAGTAATTTAAACACCTAAACATGTTTTAATGGGCACAAGAGGAGGATTCCTCCTGTGCCTATATTATTTAAAAGGAGAGTGAGGGGACAAAATGCCAGCTATTTTCGAAAAACTGGATAAAATCAGACCTATATATGATGCTGCATATAAAGTGGTTCTGTTTATTTGTAAGATACTTCTCATCGGTGATATAGCCATCACATCCATGGCAGTATTTGGAAGATATATTTCATTTATTCCAGACCCTGCATGGAGTGAGGAGGTAGTTCTTACTCTGATGTCATATATGGCGGTTCTTTCAGCGGCGCTTGCTATCAGAAGAGGCGCTCATATTCGTATGACAGCTTTGGATCGTTATTTGCCAAAGAAGCTTATCATGGTACTTGATGTACTCGCTGATATTGCAGTTATTGCTCTTGCTATCGTAATGATAGTGGTAGGCTTCCAGTTCGCTATTAAGCTTGGTAAGGGTGCATCTTATGTATCTATGCCATCTGTATCTAAGGTGTGGTTGTATCTGCCAGTACCTATCGCAGGTATCGCTATGGTAGTATTTGAAATAGAGTCAATTTACAATAATTTAAAAAAGTTTTTTGTTAAAGAAGAAGCAGGAAAGGAGGAAAAATAATGGATACACAAGCTTTAGCTATTACCGTTTTGCTGGTTTCATTTATCGTTATGATTTTCCTCAGATTTCCTATCGCATATGCAGTAGGATTATCTTCTGTTTTCTGTCTTTTAGTGCAGGGTAAGTCACTTACCACTGTATGTCAGATGATGGTAAAAGGTATAAATTCATTCTCGCTCATGGCGGTTCCGTTCTTTATTACCATGGGTGTTCTTATGGGAACGGGTGGTATATCCGAAAAACTGATAGCGCTGGCGGATTCGCTGGTAGGTTGGATGACCGGTGGTATGGCGATGGTTAACATCGTTGCTTCATACTTCTTTGGAGGTATTTCTGGTTCTGCATGAGCTGATACAGCTTCTCTTGGTTCGATCCTTATCCCTATGATGGTAGATCAGGGTTACGATGGAGATTTCTCTACTGCGGTTACTATCACATCATCGTGTGAGGGACTTCTGGTTCCACCTTCACATAACATGGTTATCTATGCTATGTCAGCTGGTGGTATTTCGGTAGGCGCACTTTTCCTTGCTGGTTATATTCCAGGAGCTATCCTTGCATTATCTCTTATGGTAGGCTCGTTTATTATTTCTAAGAAGCGTCACTATCCAAAGGGAGCTAAGTTCTCTATCAAGAAGTTTGCAAAGCAGTTTGTTACTTCGTTCTGGGCACTTGCAGCTGTAGTTATCGTAGTAGTAGGTGTAGTAGGTGGATGGTTCACCGCTACAGAGTCTGCCGCTATCGCAGTTCTTTATTCTCTTATTGTATCTGTTTACATTTATAAGGGACTTAACTGGAAGGGTGTTTGGAAGGTATTAGAGCAGTGTATCGATACACTTTCTATCGTTCTTATCCTTATAGCTACCTCTAGTGCATTTGGATACTGCCTCACTACACTCCATGTTCCTTCACTTGCTGCTAACCTTGTAGTAGGTATTTCAGATAACCCATACATCATAGCTCTCATGCTGAACCTCATTCTTCTGGTTCTTGGATGTATCATGGATATGGCACCTATCATTTTGATAGCGACCCCTATCCTTCTTCCAATAGCAGTTTCTATCGGTATGGATCCAGTACAGTTCGGTATCATCATGGTTCTTAACTGTGGTATCGGTCTTCTTACCCCACCAGTAGGTGCCGTTCTCTTCATCGGTTCCGCTGTAGGTAAGCAGCCAATGGAAAAGGTAGTAAAGGCTACACTTCCATTCTACTTCTGTATGATAGTAGTACTTATGCTTCTGACATTTGTTCCAGGATTTACTATGTTCCTGCCACATTTGCTCATGAAGTAATCTAGATTAATATGACTTATAAATTTGTAAACCAAGTTACACCACTGGACTTCTTTAGATTATCTATGTCACGCACCTACCGCTCGCTGGTAGGTGTGTGTAATATAGTATATACAGTCGCTATATTTGCTGTTACTATTCATTTTTGGGAGGCGGCAAATGATATCGTGCAGGTTCTGCTGATATTTGCATGTATGGTTTTCATTTTTTTTCAGCCGTTTGGCGTTATGATGAAAGCAAAGGCACAGGCAGGCATGATACCAAGAGACCTGGAGCTTCTGTTTGATGACTATGGACTTCATGTAA
Organism: Lachnospiraceae bacterium; assembly: GCA_045599565.1. Taxonomy (GTDB): domain Bacteria; phylum Bacillota; class Clostridia; order Lachnospirales; family Lachnospiraceae; genus Pseudobutyrivibrio. Next base: position 27,017 of record JAZRWF010000053.1, on the reverse strand, counting down.
GCCTAGGAGATCAGAAAGAGGATTTGGGTTGGAAGAGGATTCGTCTGGTGGAAGAAAGAGGAATGCTATTTATTAACTCTGACGCGAAGCATGGTTATGTAATCACAAATAAAATGCTTGACGGACGAAGGGTAGAATTTGTAGAATTCTTTAAAAGCCATATAGAAAAATATTCATAAGCTTAAGGTCGCACACCTCTAAGTGGTGGTGTGCGATTTTTTTTCGTTTAGAGGGAAATTATCTATGCTAAAGAAATGGCGTGAAAGCTCCTTACACAATAAAATACGGTATTTCATAGGCTCTTTGGTTTTGATAATAGTCCTCTCACTGCTTTTTGACGGCTGGGTTGCGAAGCTTTTATTATCAGATGTGTATCAGATACTGGATGAAAACAGAACCAGTAATGAGCTCGTAAGTGCATTAAACGATGAGAAAACAGCATTTGAATCCTACATGCGTAGTATGGATGATGAGCGCTCGCTGGCGCAGCTGGAGGCTGCTATTACGAAGACTAAAGCGGTGCTTCGAAAGTTTCCGTCAGACTATGAAAAGCTGGGTGAGCTTAGATATCTAAAGCGTTGGTCTATAGAGAATGCTTATGAGGTGTACAGTATAGAAAGAGATAGCCTGATAGTCTGGGCAAAGGATAATGACGTAAGTGTAGAAAAGCTATATCAGGTATATGATATGCAGGATTATCTGATAAAGTATAGTCAGGATCTCATGGGCCTTACCATTTCTACGGGAAACGATGCCTATACAGCTATGATACCTACTCTGGTATTTCTGCCGACTGCGATTTTCTTGGTAGCGTTTATTCTGCTTATAGTGATAGTTATCTATGGAGTAAGTATGCGACAGGCTATAGTGGATCCAGTGCTTTCTTTGGCGGAGGCTGCTAAAAAGATAGCATCTGATGACTTCTATATAGAGGATGTGGTAGTGGAAAACCAGGATGAGATAGGTGAGCTGGCAGAGACCTTCAATAGAATGAAATATGCGACTGGCGAGTACATAAGAACTATCGAGGAAAAGCGTCGGACTGAGGATATGCTTCATGAGCAGGAAAGAGAAAAGCTCGAGATGGAAAATGAGCTGGAGCGAATGAAGTTCGATGTACTTCGAAGCCAGGTGAATCCCCACTTTTTGTTCAATACTCTAAATATAATCGCAGGCATGGCTACGCTTGAGGATGCGCCTAAGACAGAGACTATGACCCAGGCTCTTTCTAATATCTTCAGATATAATTTGAAGAACCAGGAGCCAGAGGTGACTTTGTCGCAGGAGATAAAGGCGGTGTCCGATTATATGTACATTCAAAAGATGCGCTTTGGAGAAAGAATTGCATTTGAAATGGACTGTAAGGTGGACGCAAATCTTTATATGCTTCCTACATTTACTTTGCAGCCTTTGGTGGAAAACGCTATAATTCACGGCTTATCTAAAAAAGAGGATGGCGGAACAGTCTCTATAAATATAGATCTTTACAATAATATGCTCCTAATATCTGTAAAGGATACAGGCCTTGGAATGACAAAAGAGCAGTATCAGATTCTCATGGGTGAAAACGGACACGAAGATGGTAGAGGCATGGGACTTACAAATATTATGAAGAGAATAAAAAGCATGTACAAGGACGGCTCGGTGACTGTGGAAAGTGAGCTTGGCAAAGGTACATGCATATATATTAAAATACCTGCAAATTTGGCAAGTGAATAAAGGAACTTACAATGATAAAAGTATTAGTAGCGGATGACGAGCCGATAGAAAGAGAACTCGTTTCCAGGATAATAACAAAGAATTTCGCTGATGTATTAGAGATAGTGGAGGCTCCTAATGGGCGCGTGGCTGTCCAGAAGTTCGTGGATAATAAACCCGGTATTTGTATATTAGATATAAATATGCCAGGTATTAGTGGACTGGAAGCCGCTCAGCAAATTAGAGAGCTTGACAGCAAATGTGAGATAATTTTCCTTACGGCCTACGATGAATTTGACTACGCTAGAAAAGCTATAAGTGTGCGGGCGATGGAATATATGCTAAAACCTACCAGATCAGCGGAGCTGGTGGCGGTGCTGGAAAAGGCGATAAGTGCTGTGGGATATGAAGGGGCAGAGTGTAATGTACAAAGTGCCGGTGATGAGCTTCTGGATAATGATACGACCAGATTAAATGTGATAGCGGGCATTATATCAGAGTATATAGAGGCTCACTATACAAGTGATATTTCTCTGCAGGATATGGCTGGCTTTTTGCATTATTCGGATGCGTATTTTTCTAAGGTTTTTAAACAATGCTTTGACAAAGGTTTTATTGTTTATCTAAATGAGTTTAGGATTGCGAAGGCTAAGGAATATTTGTCGGATATCAGTGTAAACATTAAGGATGTAAGTGAAAAGGTGGGATATAGAGATTCCAACTATTTTGCAAAGGTTTTTAAACGGAGTGAGGGTATTACACCTTCAGAATATAGATTAAAGATATTAGGTAAGTTTTGATGAAAAAGGTGATTATTCCACTGCTAATAGTCTGCATAGGTGTGCTTCTTTGGGCTGTGATGGGTTTGAAAAAAGAGGTTGAGATCGAACCTCAGATAGTGCTTGCTTACGCTGAAAACCAGCAGGCTGATTATCCCACTACCAGAGGTGCAAAGCTTTTTTCTGAATTGGTAGAAGAGCGAACAGAGGGTAGAATTAAAATAGTAGTATTTGACAGCGGAGCTTTAGGCACAGAGACAGATGTATTGGTACAGATGAAATATGGCGGTGTGGATATGGCAAGAGTATCTATATCACAGCTGTCAAATTATGCTAGCGAGCTGAATGTGCTTCAGATGCCGTATTTGTACAGAAATTCTGAGCATATGTGGAAGGTGCTGGACGGAGAGATCGGTCAGGAGTTTCTTGATAATATAAGCAGTAAGGATTTTGTGGGCCTCTCCTGGTATGATGCTGGTGCAAGAAGCTTTTATACCAAAAGACCAATTAAATGCATGGAAGACATTCAGGGGATGACTATAAGAGTACAGGGCTCGGAGCTTATGATGGATGTCGTCAAAGCCTTAGGGGCTAAGCCGATGACCTATGATTATGCAGCAGTATATTCAGCCTTGCAGACAGGCAGCGTGGATGGAGCAGAGAATAATTGGCCAAGCTATGAATCGATGCAGCATTATTTGGTGGCGCCATATTACACAGAGGATGAACATACCAGAGTGCCAGAGATGCAGATAGTCAGCGCACATACCTGGAATAAAATCTCTGATGAGGATAAGCGGATTATAAAGGAGTGTGCTGTAGAGTCAGCACTCTATGAGAGACAGCTTTGGGCTCAGCAGGAGAAAGAGGCCAAAAGTAAGTCCTATAAAGGCGGAACCATTGTCTATATGATTTCTGAGGAGGAAAAGCTGAGGTTTAAAGAGGCAATGTCTGGAGTGTATGAGAAATACTGCAAGGACTATATGGATGTAATAGATGCTATAAGCGCACAGTAAAATGTGTGCTTTTTTTGTTGACAAATGAGTGAAGCACTGTTATAACTGTATTAACACGTGTAATACACTATAAGGGGGAGTTATGATACAGCTTAATTATCGTGACAATAAACCTATATACGAGCAGGTCAAGGACGGACTTAGAAAGCTGGTTATCTCAGGTGGAATAAAGCCAGGCGAGAAGCTGCCAAGTGTTAGAGAATTGGCGACTTCTTTGTCTATTAATCCGAACACTATACAAAAGGCGTATAGAAGCCTTGAGGATGAAGGCTATATTTACACTATAACGGGTCGAGGCAGTTTCGTATCTAAGCGAGAGGAAGTGGTCAGTCCTAGGTACGAGGAGCAGCTTAAAAGATTTGATGAAATAACAAAGGAGCTGCTTTTTATGGGGTGCCCTAAGGCGACATTAGCTGAGCGTATAGAGATTTTTTCAAAGGAGATAGATGATGATAAGGATTGAGAATGTAAATAAGTCCTTTGGGGATTTTAAGGCCTTAACTGACTTATCGATACATGTTCCAAAGGGTGCGGTATATGGTTTGGTAGGACCTAATGGTGCTGGTAAATCCACCATGCTTCGCTGTCTTACAGGAGTATATAGACAGGACAGTGGAAAGATAACGATAGATGGACAGGAAGTGTATGACAATGTAGCTATCAAGGAGCGCTTTGCCTATATTCCTGACGACTTCTTTTTCTTCACACAGGCTAACACCCTCGACATGATGAAGTATTACAAGGGGCTCTATAAAAACTTTGATGAAGAACTCTTTTATAAAATAACCGAATGTTTTCCAGATATTAAGCTTAAGAATAACGTTAGAAATCTTAGTAAGGGTATGCAAAAGCAGGTGGCCTTTATGCTATGCCTTTGCACGAGACCGGATGTGCTTATACTGGACGAGCCAGTAGATGGTTTGGACCCAGTTATGAGGCGTCAAATTTGGTCGCTGGTTATGAATGATGTGTCAGAGCATGGACTTACAGTCTTGGTTAGCTCACATAATCTTCGCGAACTGGAGGACGTCTGTGATCATGTGGGAATTATGAGTCATGGAAAGATGATCCTTGAGAGGTCACTTGAAGAACTGCAGAGCAGCATCTATAAACTACAGATTGCCTTTGAGGCAGAAGAAGTAACCATGCCGGCTGATTTAAATATTATGAGTCAGTCGAAGCTGGGACGCGTATATTCGCTTATCGTCAGGGGTGATCTGGATGAGGTGAAGGCGAAATTTTCTGATCTTAAGCCTATCTTTATCGATGTATTGCCACTGACCCTGGAAGAAATATTTATCTATGAATTAGGAGGTGAGGACTATGCAGTTCATGACATCATCTTTTAATAAGACCATGTATAAGAGAAATCTTATGAGATTCTGGATGGTTCCTGTATTCTACTTTGGACTCCTGTTTTTTATGGGACCGGCCATGTTTATGTCGTCACTTGGAACAAATCACTATGCACAGATGCCTGATGAGACGCGTCATTTGTATGGTATGTACATGATGGGATATCATCTTAGGAATGTTATAAATCCTGTTTTCATCATGATGATAGCAGTGACAGCTATGATAGCGGTGTTTTCTTATCTTTATAACACTAGAGCTACACTGACTACACATGCGTTTCCAGTTAGCAGAAGAGGACTGTATATAACAGGCTTGGCATCTGCCTTTACTATGATTTTAGTACCTCAGCTTTTAATAGGTGTTATCACTGCCATCATTGCACTTGTAAACGGTGTGTTTGTTGCATCTGCGTTAGGTACATATTTTTTGTTTAGCATATGCTATGACGTAATATTTGTGGGAATAGCCAGCTGTATCTTAATGCTTAGTGGACAGGCTGTCACAGCTGTAGGCTTTTACTTCCTTGCGAACTACCTGTCCATACTCATGAAATTCATGTTTGATTCGCTTTCTACATTCTTATACATTGGAATAAGCGAGGCAACCATGGGTTGGGGAATAGGAGCTCCGGCATATTATTTGGGATTGAAATCAGGCTTCGACCTGCGAGTGGAGTACGCAGAGGATCTGAAAGGATATTTGACATCTATAAATATCGGTGCCAGAGGTGTGGGACTTACTCTTTGCTATACGCTGATAGCTATTGGACTGTTATTCCTTGGATATTTTGCCTATGTAAAAAGACCAGTGGAAACTGTAAATGACTTTATTTCCTTTGGCTGGCTAAAGCCTATTTTCGTAGTAGGCGGTTCCTTCTTTATTGGAATGGCAGGAGCGTTCCTTATCGACAGCTTTTTCCAGGGCTCTCCAAATATATCTTCGGAGGGAAATAGAATTATAGTATTAACAGCTATGGTTCTATGTGCCTTAGTTTTATTCTTCATGGCACACATGCTGGTAGAAAAGTCATTTAGAGTTTTCACCCAAAGAAATATAAAGCTTTGCTGCCTATATGCTGTATGCCTGGTATGTTTTGCCATCTTTATGAAGGTGGATTTGTTTGGTGTTCAAAGGTATGTGCCAAAGCTTAGTGATATAGAGAATATCAAGTTTAATGTAGAGGGCGAAAGCTATACCGTAGACGATGAGGCTGGCATGAAGGAGCTTTTAGGTATGCATTCTAATATCGTAGAGCTTTTAGATGAAGTGGATGAATTTGAAAGGGAGTATGGCAGAAGCTTGGCCTTCACAGTAGAAAATGATATGGTGTATGAAGAACCGCAGTACATACATTATATTTATCTTCGATTCTTCTACACCATGAAAAATGGTTCATATGCCAAAAGATCATACAGTATAGCCTTCGACAAGGATGCAGCAGTTTCGCCTCAGTATAAGGCGCTTATGGATGAGATATATAGATTTGCTAACAGCTATGACAATGCGAATAAGTATGGTTATGGTGGAAAGCTCGAACAGAAGGGACCTACCTACATAAATATCTATAAAAACAATGAGGGTATAGATGGCATAGTATTGGATATTTCTACAGATAACATATTCATGCAGCGAAACAGCGCGAATATTTATGGCTTTGACTCAAACGAGTTTATGGATGAATTGTATATGGCCTTCCTTACAGATTGGAAAGAAGGAAAGGTAGATATTATTCCTATGGATGATCTTTACTCTGAGCCGACAGTGAATTTCTGCATAAACTTTGAGATTAAGTCAAATTACGATGATGACGGTTTTGAAAAATATGCATACGATTACAATTCACTTCGCGTCATTCCAACGCTGGAGAGCGAGCACATTCTAAGTGTTCTTGATAAGTACAATGTGATAACCCACTAGTTTAACTAACCTACCGCAAGCGAGGCATGCTATTTGTCATATCGCGAGTGATTTTCATTATCATTTCACTAATGCTCATATTTTGTTGTGTGTGGTCGCGCCAACGTGCCATCCCTGGCACGGCGTCGCTCAAAATAACATCGTGTTATTTTGCCCACACACAACTTCATATTTCGCAAAGTGAAATTGATAATTCGACCAAGTCGCTCAATGTCAAACAGCATGCCTCGCTTGCTGCGCTTATTCACAGCCTAAGTATAGGGAGGAGATTGGTCAGTCTGAGCCCACTTGACAACGAGCGAGAATAAACCTTAGTGGAATAGCGTGGGCAGTCACTGGCGAAGACGGACTGATCTCCTCCATATACGTGGGATATGAAAAAAGCCCCCGCATAAGCGAGGGCTGGTAGGCTGCGTTTGGTTAGCCACGATTCTTGGCGAAGAAGAATACTGCCACGATACCAGGGCCAGTGTGAGCTCCAATGGTAGGCGATACACAGTTTGAGAGAACCTTGGTAATGCCGAGGCGTTCCTTGAGCTGTGCGATTACATAATCTGAATCGGTGGTGGTGTCATCGCGTAAGACGAAGATCATGTCGTCATCGCCCATGATGGTAGGATCATGAAGCTGCTCTACATAATCTACTAAGGTGTTCAATGACTTCTTTCTTCCGTGAGCCTTTACGAGAGGAATGAGACGACCCTCGTCGTCTACATGGAGTACAGGCTTTATGGCTGCGATAGTACCTACGACAGCTGCAGCTCTGGAAACACGACCACCTCTGTAAAGATGGAAGAGATTATCTACGGTAAAGAAGTGTCCTACATTAGGGATGCGCTGCTCTACTACCTCAGCTACTTCGTCAATAGATGCGCCCTGCTCTAAAAGGTTCACAGCGAGATATACTAAAAGTCCCTGACCCAGTGAAGCAGAGTGGGTATCTATAACGATGATTCGAGAGCCTGGGTTTTCCTCCATTACTTCATTGGCTGCTATGCAGGCACTCTGATAGCTGGTAGAAAGGCTAGGCGTAAATGCAAGATGAAGAATATCATAACCACCCTTGACGCGGTCGGTGAATATCTCCTTAGAGCGCTCTGGGTTAGTTCCCATAGTGGTAGGCATTTCGCCGGCACGCATGCGATCGAAGAATGTGTGCTCATCTAGTACATGGTCGTCGCCATATACTTCATCTCCGAAACGATAATAGAGACTGTGCAGATCTACATTGTGTTCCTTAAGCCAGGCTACAGGCATGTCCGCAGCAGTGTCAGTAGAAATAACATACTTGTTCATATTAATTACCCTCCTTAGGCCTTAATTCATATATGGCATTATAATCATCAAGATGTCCAACAATATGAAGCTGTTGGGTGTCATAAGCAGCTCGTTCCCAAGCTTCGGTATCTTTTAAATCTATTACGTTACAGCCTTCTATCTGGAGCTGCTTTATAGTGCTGGCTTCGGTAGATGCGCTGATTTTTTCATTGAACTCAACTAGTTCAGTAATGGCTGAGTTTATGACAGCCCTTTGTGTGTTTGTCATAGAATCCCATTTAGCCTGACTAATAATAAGTGCGAATAAACCAAGTGTGTGGTTATCTCTAATTAGATAAGGAGCCTCTACAAAAAACTTGTTTGATAGGTAGTTTGTGATAGGCTGTTCTGCTCCATCTATGGTGCCATCGCTGATAGCACTTTTTAGCTCTGAAAATGGAACATCCACTACAGATGCATTTAAATTTGAAATGAATAACTCCATTACCGGCTTATTATAGGTGCGAAGCTTTAATCCCTGCATATCAGTGATGGATTCAACAGGCTTATCAGAAAAGAAACATCGAAAACCTTCCTCTCCGAACATCAATACCTTTAATCCGATATTTCCATCCTCTGCTTCCTTTATGAATACCGTAGCCAAATCAGATTTAGCAAATGCCCAAAAGTGATCACGACTTATAAAGGTATATGGTAAAGTAAGGATATCACTTCGCCCACAGCCGTCAGGATCAATATTGCTCAGAGTAGAGGTTCTGGATATGTCTACTATTCCATCACCTGCTTTTATGTGCTCTAGTGATTCGTCCTCGGTAGCTAGTTCTCCAGAGTAGTGAAGCTCTATGGTTATATTGCCAGAGGATTTTTGCTCAACAAGCCTTTTGAACTCTGTTCCGAGTTGGCCTACAATAGAATCAGGCGGATTTATTTCGTTATATATAAGTGTGATAGGTTCGCCGTCTATAGGCATGGCGGGGGATGCTATGGGTACTATGGCACCTTCTAGGTATTCTCTATAGTCCGTAACACCTGTACATCCGGTTAGCCCAAGCATCAGTGCTAATGAGACGACTATATTAGTGACTTTTTTCATTTTAACACCTCAGAAAATTATTATAACATAAAAAAAATAAAAATTCTATTGACTTTTGATTTGAGGTTTGATAGTATTCTTAACTGTCCGGTGCACAATTGCATATAGGTTGATGGAGAGGTATCGAAGTGGTCATAACGAGGCGGTCTTGAAAACCGTTTGTCCGCAAGGGCGCGTGGGTTCGAATCCCACCCTCTCCGCTTTTTTATTTCAGCTGTGCAGAGGTGCATGGCTTTTTTTATATCCAAAATATGCTGAGGTATACGTATGAATATATTAGATTTGAAGAAGAATATCCTTGAGGATAATGATAAAGAGGCTGATATATTAAGAGATGAGCTTAAAGAGAAGGGGCTTTATTACATAAATATAATGTCTTCGCCTGGTAGTGGTAAAACCAGCACAATACTGCGTCTTATAGAAGGATTAAAGGATAGTTTGAAGATAGGTGTTTTGGAAGCAGATATAGATTCGGATGTGGATGCCATCACGGTGGAGAAAACAGGCACGAAGGCGATTCAGCTGCATACCGGTGGAATGTGTCATTTGGATGCGGATATGTCCAGACAGGCACTTGGAGGCTTGGATGCAAGCGGCTTGGATTTGGTAATCCTTGAAAATGTAGGAAACCTTGTTTGTCCAGCAGAATTTGATACTGGGTCTCATATGGATTTGGTTATTCTGTCTGTTCCAGAGGGTGACGATAAGCCGCTTAAGTATCCGTTGGTGTTTACAAAGTGTCAGGCTGTGATTATTAATAAAATTGATTCTATGCCTGTGTTTGATTTTTCGATAGATAACGTAGAAAAATATGTAAGGGAATTGAATCCAGATGCGAGGATTTTCCCTATTTCCGCCAGGACTGGTGAGGGCTGTGAAGAGCTTTGCCAGTGGCTGCTGGAAAGAATAGGAGTACGACATGAGTAATGTTAAGGTAATAGAGGTTCATCAGTCAGTCATGGCTGTAAATGATGATATAGCGGCGAAGACCAGGGCTAGATTGAAGGATGAGAAAACCTTCATGATAAATCTTATGGCTTCACCAGGTGCAGGAAAATCTACCACTATACTAAAGACTATTGAGCTATTGAATGGTGAGTATAAAATAGGTGTCATGGAAGCGGATATAGCAGCCACAGTGGATGCACAGAAAATGGCTGCGGCGGGAGTGGATACTATACAGGTTCACACTGGTGGCGAATGTGCTATGGATGCTGAGATGACTATGCAGGCCATGGATGAATTTGGTACAGCTAAATATGATTTTCTTATAATGGAAAATGTTGGAAATCTTGTTTGTCCTGCTGAAACAGATACGGGTGCTACTAAAAATGTAGCGATTCTCTCGATTCCAGAGGGTGACGATAAGCCATTAAAGTATCCGCTTATGTTTACTGTTTGCGATGTGGTTTTGATAAATAAAATAGACACAAGGGATTATTTTGATTTTGATGATGAGGAGGTTGTTAAACGAATCCATCGTCATAATCCTAACGCATTAGTGTATTTTATCTCAGCCAAATCCGGACAGGGCATGGGCGAGTGGATTAAATGGTTAAAGGACCAATTGGCAAATCGCTAGAATACTTTTGTTTTCTATGGTATAATATGAGAACATTCACTTGAGGGGGACCTTTTATTATGGATATCGTGGTATTAGCGGGTGGACTTAGCTCAGAGAGAGACGTTTCACTTAAGTCGGGACAGCAGATAGCTGCATCTCTTAAGAATAGCGGTCATAGGGTTATTCTTGTAGATGTGTTTATGGGAATAGGTGAAAAGGAGATTCCTGGTTGTGATTTCTTCAGGGATACTGAAAAGTACGATATAAAGGTAAGCGATATCAGTGCAGTTACACCAGATATTAGGGCGATAAAAGCTAGCCGTGCTGATAAGTCAGCCAGCTTCTTTGGACCTAATGTTATAGCTGTTTGTCGTATGGCTGACATAGTTTTCATGGCGCTTCATGGAAGCGACGGAGAGAACGGTAAGGTACAGGCCGCTTTTGACCTTCATGGTATAAAGTATACTGGTAATGGATATCTTCCATGTGCATTGGCTATGGATAAGGGCATTACGAAGCAGTTCGTCTCTAGATATGATGTTCCGACTCCACAGGGATTTTCTGTGAACAGACAGTCTGTGAATGGTGTTAAGAATAAGGTTGCACTTCCAGTGGTTGTAAAGCCTGCATGTGGTGGTTCGTCTATAGGTGTATCCATTGTTCGAACAGAGGATGAAATAGATGATGCTCTTGCCAAGGGATTCGCCTGGGAAGATGAGCTTATCATAGAGGATTATATAGAGGGTCGTGAATTTTCCGTAGGTGTTATGAGAGGCAGTGCACTTCCTGTCATTGAGATTGCACCTAAGGTGGGCTTCTATAATTACGAGAATAAATATAAAGCAGGCTCTGCGGTGGAAACATGTCCAGCGGAGATAGGCGATGACAGTACTGCTAAGATGCAGCTTTATGCTGAGCGAGTATGTGCTGCTCTTGGTATTAATACATATGCGCGCATGGATTTTATTATGAAGGAAAATGGTGATATTTATTTCCTTGAGGCAAATACATTGCCAGGTATGACTCCTACTAGCTTACTTCCGCAGGAGGCAGCAGTGGTAGGAATTGACTTTGACGAACTTTGTGAGGAGATTATAAAGATTTCCATGGAGAAGTATTTGTAATGAAGAATTTGACGATTGAAGCAGTTGCCCGTGCAGTAGGCGGGCAGCTGCTTTTTGCAAAAAATAAGGAATCTGTAAAGGATATAGAGATAGAGGGCGTGGTAAAGGACAACCGCCAGGTGGCAAAGAATTATCTCTTTGTCGCCATGAAGGGAGAGCGGGTGGATGGTCACTCCTTTATAGACAATGCCTTTGAAAGAGGTGCAGCTTGTTGCTTGACGGAGGATTATGTTAGTGACAAGGGCTGTTGCATTAAGGTGGAGTCTACAGCATTGGCGCTTAAGGCGTTAGCTGCATATTATCGAAATACTCTTTCCATACCTATCGTAGGAGTAATCGGTTCGGTAGGAAAAACCAGCACCAAGGAGATGCTGTATCATGTTTTGTCCGAGAGCTTTAATGTGCTAAAAACAGAGGGGAATTATAATAATGAGATAGGTCTGCCTCTCACATTGTTAAGCATTCAGGAAAAGCATCAGGTGGCTGTCGTTGAAATGGGTATTTCTGATTTTGGCGAGATGAGCAGGCTGGGTGCCATGGCCAGACCGGATATAGTGGTTATGACAAATATCGGAAAATGTCACCTGGAATTCTTACATGATAGAGACGGCGTGTTAAAGGCAAAATCAGAGGTGTTCGAATACATGCCGCATGATGGTCTGCTTGTACTGAATGGTGATGATGACAAGCTTAGAGGAGCCGATACTTTGGGCAGGAGAAAGCTGTTTTATGGCTTGAGTGATGGCTGCCAGTATAGGGCTAAGGATATTAGCGCATCGGATGTGTTTAAGACCGCGGCGCATCTTGTTACCTTAGAGGGTGAAGCGGATGTTAGCATTCCTCTTCCTGGAGAGCATAATGTTTTAAATGCTTTGGCTGCTGCTGCAGTGGGTGCTGAGCTTGGAATGATATTGCCTGAAATTGTGAGAGGAATAGAGCATGTTTCTACCATTGCTGGTAGAAATAATGTTATTCGCAAAGGTGATTTAACTATAATAGATGACTGTTATAATGCTTCGCCTACTGCTATGGCGGAATCCTTGAAGGTGCTGGGAAAGGCTGAGCACAGGAAGATTGCGGTTCTCGGTGATATGAAGGAGCTTGGAAGTGATGAGGTGAAGCTGCATCAGGATTTAGCTGAGCATATAAAGACCTATGGTATCTCTGCGGTGTATATGGTAGGTCCGCTTATGAAGGCGCTTTCTGATGTCTTATGTGAGAAAAAGATATGCGAGGCATTCCATTTTTCAAACAATGCGGATTTGATAGATGCTTTGAAGCGAGATATAAGAGAAAATGACACCTTGCTGGTTAAAGCATCCCATTCCATGGGCTTTTCTGAAGTGGTAAAGGCATTAAATGAATAGTTGATAGGTGCGGCAACATATGATTAGATTAATTTTAGATGGATTATTTGTAGTAGTTTTTCTTATTCTGAGCATTCCGGTTTGGGGTGTGATGTATATCTATGGACTGTTTAATCCCGCAAAGAAGGATTTGCTCCAGTTTAGAATGGTAGCGTGGGCCTTTAGGGTCGTTTGCTTTATCTCCGGCATAAAGCTGAGTGTGTCTGGCATAGAAAATATACCTGATGATAAGGGCGTAGTTTTTGTTGGAAATCACAGCAGTATTTTCGATATAGTCGTTTTCTGGGGTGCTATGAAAAAACCTGTCGCATTCGTGGCAAAATCCAGTATAAAGAAGGTGCCTCTTCTGTATACTTGGATGAAGCTTGATCACTGCGTGTTTCTGAATCGTGATGATCCGCGTGAGGCTATTAAGACTATCACAGAGGCGACTGAAAATGTGAAGAAGAACATAAATATGTTTATATTTCCAGAGGGAACGAGGAGCAAGGATGGCACGATGGGTGAGTTTAAAAATGGCAGCCTAAAGATTGCCAGCAGAGCAAATGCACCTGTAGTTCCTGTGGCTTTTTCTGGCACCAGAGCTATCTTTGAGGATGCTCTGCCGTTTGTAAAAAAAGGACAGGTAAATATCAAAATAGGTCAGCCGCAGCTTATATCAGAGCTTTCGGATGAGGACAAGAAGAATCCGGGCAGCTACTTTAAAAAGCAGGTGGAGGAGCTTCGCACTGACCTGATAACGCTTTAGCTTGACAAAGTGGATGCGCTGTGATATCATCGTGGGGTCGTGCACTTTCGTTCGATGACATTGAAAGCGAGGATTTACAAGGTGGAACGAGAAGATTTTGATAAGGTTAGAGAGTCTGTAAAAGCGCAGAAGGGTTCTCGAGTTGTTATACAGCTGGATCGTGGACGAAATAAGGTCGATATCCAGGAAGGCGTCATTCAGGAGGCATATCCAAGCGTATTTACTATTTTGGTAGATGATGAGGGAAAGCGTCCATCACAGCTGTTATCATTTAGCTACACTGATATTATAACAAAAGAGATTCGCATGAAGCTTGCTAACTCTTAATATATGAGTACATTGAACAACTCCCGTGGTTTACACGGGAGTTGTTTTTTGTTATAATTCAAGTAACTATGAAAAAGTGTACCCATTTAAAATTTTATAGTAAATTCAAATCATCTATATCACTGGTTTTATGCTGTGCTTTGATGATTTTATGTGCGGTGCCTTCATATGCTGATAAGAGCTCGGCTCAGCTTGAAAAGGAGAGAAAAGAGGCTCAAAGGCAGGCAGAATTATTAAATGCCGAGATAAAAGGCATAAAGAATGAAATTTCTGCTCTGGACTCAGATATTGTGGCCGCGGTTGAGGAAATAGAGATTTTAAATCTCGAGATAGAGATGACTCGGGAGGAAATAGAGGAAAACTCTATAGCATACGAAGAAGCTAAGGAAGCCACAGCCGCGCAGTATGAGGCCATGAAGATTCGTATAAAATACATGTACGAAGCAAAGGATGAAGGCCTGCTTGCTATTCTAATGGGTTCCTCTAATTTCACAGAGTTTTTGAATAAGGTCGAATATGTAACCAGAGTGCATGATTATGACCGTCAGAAAATGGAAGAATTTGAAGCTCTGGAAGCTGAGATGCAGTCCATTGGAGAAGATCTCTATGTTCAGATGATGTCTTTAGAGGAAGCTATGGCTGAGCTGGATGAGATGGAGGCTGAGCTCGAGGAGCTTATGGTCCAAAAGCAGTCCGAGCTAAGTGATGCGCAGTCTGATTATACGCAGGCGAAGCAGCTGGTTACGAAGCTGACCAAGGAAAAGGCACAGGCTGAGGCTAGGGAAAAGGCTGCACGTGAGGCGGCGGCCAGAGAAGCAGCAGCTAAAAATGCCAAGTTCGATGTATATGGAACTAAGAACCCTTCCTTTTCAACGAATGTGAGCGGAGCTACAGTAGTGGCCTATGCGAATCAGTTCGTAGGAGGAAAGTATAAATGGGGCGGAACATCCTTGACAGATGGATGTGATTGCTCGGGCTTTGTGTGGAAGGTATTTCAGAATTGTGGAATAAATCTTGGCTCACAGAGACCTACTTCGTCCAGTCTTCGAACTGTAGGAAAAGAAGTGAGCTATAACTATATTCAGCCGGGAGATATAGTGTGTTATTCGGGCCACGTGGCTATATATGCTGGTGGCGGTAAGGTGGTAGAGGCTCAGAGTACGAAGGCTGGTATAACTAATAATCGTGATGTGCTAAGTAAAAACATTATCACGATAAGGAGAGTATTGTAATGACACCCATGGCAAAACTGTGGAGATTTCTGCGGTGGGTATTTTTCGTCCTGGTGGCGGTGTTAGCTGTATACCTGGTGGTTAATTCAGCCAATCGCAAGGTGAAGCTGGATGTGGCAGACCATCTTTCGGAAGTGGTATTTGTTTTAGATAACGAAGAGGTCACACTGGAGGATATTATGTTTTACATCCTCCTTGAAGAATATCAGGTCGAAAAGAATTCACTAATATATAATTCTAAAAATACAAAGCAGTTCTGGAATGCACATACGAATGGTGTTTTTATAAGCATAGACACTAAGGATGCTATTCTGGAAATGGCTATACACGATCATCTCATGGAGCGGTTTGCAAAGGATGCCGGGCTAATGATGACGGAGGATGAGAAGGAAGCACTTGAGAATAGAAGGTCAGATTTTTGGGAGGATTTATTTGACTATCAGAAGGAGAATCTTCTTGTGTCAAGTGAAGCTATAAATAAGCAAATAGATTTGGCTGCGTTAAGTGATAAGTATGTAAATTATCTGGCTGACCAGTCTGGTGTGGAGGCAGCTCCATATCGCTATGATGGTTATTATTATAAAGAAATATTAAAGGAGCATGATCTAAAAATTAACACAAAGCTTTGGGACAGAGTGGTGGTAGGAGATATTACGCTGATTCATTCAAAGCAGGTTACCTTTTAGAACCTATAATTATGAAAATTGGAAGAAACGACCCATGCTGGTGTGGCAGTGGTCGAAAGTATAAGCAGTGTCACGAAGGCTTTGATAAAAAGCTCGATTCACTTGCTCTGGCAGGAAAACGAGTTCCTACCATGGACATGATTAAAACACCAGAGCAGATTGAAAAAATAAAGGCGTCTGCTGCCATTAATATGGCCTGTCTGGATTATGTGGAAAAGAACATTAAAGAGGGCGTGTCTACAGAGGAGATAAACGAATGGGTAAATAAAATTACCTATGAGATGGGAGGAATACCGGCTCCACTTAACTATGAAGGTTTCCCAAAGAGCGTCTGTACCTCTATAAATGATGAGGTGTGTCACGGGATTCCACATAAGAATATTATTCTAAAATCAGGGGATATCGTGAATGTGGACTGCTCCACTATACTAGACGGCTACTTTTCTGACTCATCCCGTATGTTTATGATAGGGGAGGTAAGTAAAGAAAAGCAGGATCTTGTAAAGGTAGCAAAGGAGTGCTGTGATATAGGTCTTGCAGCAGCCAAGCCTTGGGCACATCTGGGTGATGTGGGTGCAGCTATCACAGAGCATGCACATAAGCATGGTTATTCCATAGTGCGTTCAATAGGCGGACATGGTGTGGGCTTAGAATTCCACGAGGATCCATGGGTTGGGTATGTCACGAAACCTGGTACTGAGATTATCATGGCACCGGGCTTTATGTTTACGATAGAGCCTATGGTAAATATGGGTGGATATGAAATATATGTGGATGATGAGAATGGCTGGACAGTTTATACAAAAGACCATAAGCCATCAGCCCAGTGGGAATATCAGATAGTCATTACAGAAGACGGAGCGGAAGTTATTTCCAGATAGAAATAAAAGACAGGAGAATTATCATGAATTTAGCAGAGAAAATCTTTGGAACACATAGCCAGAGAGAGTTAAAGCGTATATATCCAATAGTAGATAAAATCGAGGCGTTAAAGCCTGAAATGGAAAAGCTTACCGATGAGGAGCTTAAGGCTAGAACCCCATGGCTTAAGGAGCGTCTCGCTAAGGGCGAAACTCTAGATGATATTCTAGTAGATGCATATGCAACTGTTCGTGAAGCAGGTAAGCGCGCTCTTGGAATGGAGCATTTTAGAGTACAGCTCATAGGTGGTATTATTCTTCACCAGGGACGTATCGCAGAGATGCGTACAGGTGAAGGTAAGACATTGGTGGGTACTTTGCCAGCATATTTGAATGCGCTTGAGGGAAAGGGTGTTCATATTGTAACAGTTAATGATTATCTGGCACAGCGTGATGCTGAGTGGATGGGTAATGTTCACAGATTCCTTGGACTTACAGTGGGTGTCGTATTAAATGACATGTCAAAGGAAGAGCGTCAGGCTGCATATAACTGCGATATTACATATATCACTAATAATGAGCTCGGCTTCGATTATCTTCGAGACAATATGGTGCTTTACAAAAATGAACGAGTTCAAAGAGGCCTTCACTTTTGTATTATCGATGAGGTCGACTCTGTACTTATCGATGAGGCGCGTACACCTCTTATCATTTCGGGTCAGTCAGGCAAGTCTACCAAGCTTTATGAAATGTGTGATAATCTCGCTCGTCAGCTCAAGAGAGGTGAGGACCTTCCAGAGTTTTCTAAGATGGATGCCATTATGGGCATTGAGCGTGAGGAGACAGGTGACTTTATCGTAAATGAAAAGGATAAGATAGTTACACTTACAGCTCAGGGTGTTGAGAAAGCAGAGCGATTCTTCCACATAGATAACCTTTCGGATTCAGAGAATCTTGAGATTCAGCATAATATTATACTTGCACTTCGTGCGCATAATCTTATGTTTAAGGATCAGGATTATGTGGTTAAGGATGATGAAGTTCTTATCGTAGATGGCTTTACTGGTAGAATTATGCCAGGTCGTCGTTACTCTGATGGTTTGCATCAGGCTATCGAGGCAAAGGAGCATGTAAAGGTTAAGAGGGAGAGTATGACTCTTGCCAACATTACATTCCAGAACTTCTTTAACAAATATGATAAGAAGTGCGGTATGACAGGTACAGCACTTACAGAGGAGCAGGAGTTTAGAGATATTTATGGAATGGATGTTATTGAAATTCCAACTAACAGACCTGTCCAGCGTATAGATCACAATGATGCTGTTTATAAGACGAAGAGAGGTAAGTATAGAGCTGTTGTTCAGGCTGTAAAGGAAGCGCATGAAAAGGGTCAGCCAGTTCTTGTAGGTACTATAAATATCGATGTATCAGAAGAACTTTCAAAGATGCTTTCAAGAGAGGGTATTCAGCATAATGTCTTAAATGCTAAGCTCCACGAGAAGGAAGCTCAGATAGTAGCGGAGGCAGGTCGTCATGGTGCAGTTACCATCGCGACTAACATGGCAGGTCGTGGTACTGATATAAAGCTGGATCCAGAGGCGGTGGCTGCCGGAGGCCTTAAGATCATCGGTACTGAAAGACATGAGTCTAGACGTATTGACAATCAGCTTCGCGGTCGTGCAGGTCGTCAGGGTGATGTAGGTGAATCCCAGTTCTTCATTTCGCTCGAGGATGATCTTATGAGACTCTTTGGCGGTGAGAAGATGCTTAGCATGTTCAACAGCCTTGGCGTATCTGAGGAGGAAAGACTTTCTCATAATATGCTTTCAAATGCAGTGGAAAGAGCACAGGAAAAGGTGGAGTCTAACCACTTCGCAGCTCGTAAGAGCCTGCTTGAGTATGATCAGGTTATGAATGAGCAGAGAGAGCTTATATATGCGCAGAGACTTCGCATCCTTGAGGGTGAGAATATGAGAGAGCAGATTATATCTATGATTCATAGTGTAATTGACTCTACTGTAGACATGATAATTAATCCTGATGTAGATAAGTCAGAGTGGGATTTGCCAGAGCTTAACAGTGTGCTTTTGGATATTATTCCAATGAATAGAATTAAGACACCAGATACCGAGAACATGAAGTCTGTTAAGGATCTGAAGGAAAAGCTTTATGCATCTGCTGAGGAGCTGTATTCAAAGCAGGAGAGAGTCTTTGGAGAGGAAGCTGTTCAGATAGAGCAGTTCAGAGAGATTGAGCGTGTCGTTCTTCTTCGTGTTATAGATAAGAAGTGGATGGAAGAAATCGATGATATGGATCAGCTGAAGCAGGGTATAGGTCTTCAGGCTCTTGGTCAGCGTAATCCAGTAGATGAGTATAGAATGGCCAGCTATGATATGCTGGATGCTATGAATGCTTCTATTATTCATGACACAGTGGCACTTCTTTTCCGCGTTCGTGTAGAGCAGAGGGATATGGAGAGAGAACAGGTAGCAAAGGCTACTGCCACTAATAAGGATGATACCGCTACCAGAGCTCCTAAGAAGAAGGAAGCAGCCAAGGTATATCCAAATGATCCATGTCCATGTGGATCTGGACTTAAGTATAAGCAGTGTCATGGAAGAGGTTAATAGGTGAGCGATTATATCGATTTTGATTTAGATTTCGATAAGGAAATAAAGAAGAAAGCGCCACAGGAGGAAAAGCCTAAAAAGGGGAAAAATACTTCTGTGGTTCCTGCCATGATTTTTTCAGCGCTTTGCACGAGCCTGTTGATAGTATTGCTGTGGATGGGATATAGGTATCTTACCCCTTGGGGAAGAGAGGATGCGATGCGTATATACACTCAGGCAGACATGGATGAGGCTGTGGAGGAGATTACCTTTGAGCAGACGCGTCTGATGGAGGAGCGAGTGGCGACGGCTTCGGAAGAGGGAAAGATCTCCGGTCGATCAGGTCTTCTGGCAGATTTAAAGGCTCGTTTTGAAAACGGGGAAACCACTACTGCTATCCTAAAAAAGCTTTATCCGGAATCTATAGTGGTTGGTTATGAGAATGCATACCATTTTGTTCCGATAACGGACAGTCTTAAGCATAATGATTATGATATAGAACGAATGAATCTTGATGAAGAAACTGGGATTATTACCTACTCGAATCAGGAGGGCGCTGTTATCAGCCGAAAGGGTATAGATGTAAGTTCTCATCAGGGTAAAATAGATTGGGCAGCAGTTGCATCTGATGGTGTCGAATTTGCGATAGTAAGAACTCTTTACCGAGGATACGAATCAGGAGCACTTGTAGAGGATACCTTCTACAAGGCGAATATTGAAGGCGCTATAAAGAATAAAATAGCTGTAGGTGTGTATGTATTCACTCAGGCTATTACTGAAGAGGAAGCTATCGAGGAAGCAGATAAGGTGCTGGAGCAGGTGAAGGATTATGCCCTAAAGCTGCCTATCGTGTTGGATGTAGAGCGAGTCTCATCCTCTAATGGCAGATTTAACCTTATATCACCAGAGGAGAGGACTAAGATTGTCAGAACCTTCTGTGATCGAATTCTTGCAGCAGGTAAAGAGCCGATGCTTTATTATAATACGCAGATGGGAGCCTTGCTGCTTGATATCAGCCAGTTTACTGATTTGGATGTTTGGTTTGCTGCTTACACACCAGATTTTTATTGGCCGTATGAGTATAGTATTTGGCAATATTCATCGACAGGCTCAGTTAAGGGTATAAAGGGCACTGTTGACCTGAATATTATGATGGATGATAAATATTTACACTAGAACCTTAAAAACCTTCTATTAAAAGGGTATAAAATTGGACATACAAAGCTATATTAAAGGCAAACAGTTAATAAGGCAGGGTGAGGAAGTCAACAGACTCTATGTAATCTACAGAGGGGCTGTTGAGCAGGTGAGTCACGGCGTAAAAACGCTGCTTGGACCTGGCACAATAGTAGGTCTTTCTGATGCTATGCGTACGAATTATGATGCTGATTATAATTGTATGGAAGATGTAATGGCTATACCCGTTTACTATACTGGCGTGGAGGATTTTGCCCAAGTATTCAAAGGGCAGCCAGTGTATATTTTTGGTTTCGCCAAAGGAATTCTAAGGCAGTGTCGAGATACCTTTTTAAACTATAAAAAGAGAATCGAAGAATGTCAAAGATTATACGACTTTGTAAGTAGTACGGTTGATAGATATAGGGAGATAAGTATTTCTATAGGAGCATTTCCGAAAACTAGTGAGCTTTTGGATGCTTTGGAGGAGTTGGTGCTTGACAGTCCGATTATGGACTGGGAGATGAATTATATCACTTCTCTAAATGAAGTAGATAACCGCGAGGTAGAGGCTATTTACGGCAAAAGAGAAGATGTGGTTATAGGAATCATAGGTATTTGCTGTGGTTTTATCACAAGAGCGATTAGCAATAGTGAAACCATGGATGATTATCTTGAGGCCTTTTCCAATTGTGTTTTAAGTGAAAAATACCTGGATCTTTTGCAAATGCTTTATGATCTTAAGGTTTACGCTGCGCAAAGACGCATAAATCCAGAGCAGATAGATATTCTGGTGGAGGCAGTTCACAGTTTTATCGAGAATAATAGCTATTATCCAGCCAAGCTGGTGGCTTCGCGATGGGGAAGCTTTGTAAATCACAATTTTCACGATGACACCCAGGCGTACGAAAGGGCGAAGGAAGAAGAGGAAGAGGAAAGTGATGATTGCTTTGCTCATATTTGCGAATTCGCCGGCTATAATGATATAGATATACAGGAGCTGCGTCAGCCGATAGCGCAGTATATAGCTCTTGTCGATAAAGAAGACAAGGAAGATGATGCCAGACGAATTAGAAAAAAAGCATCGGACGTATTCTATGAGCTATATGAAAGAGTATTCTTTAAATCTATAAAGACGTATGAGCTGAGTCCTGTGGTCGAGATGTTTTTGCATTTCGGATTCGTGGACATAGATGCCGTGGGCGATGAGATAGCAGATTTCTTCTTTGAGATGACAGAAAATATAAGGTTAGTATCGTTTGGTGAGGTGTATACTATTTATACCTGGCTGATGGCCATATATAAAGGAGAAAGAGAGCCTTCTCGAAATGAGCTTGATTTAGATTATCGAGGATATATAACTGAGGAGAGAAAGAACGGGAACATTCCAGAAGACCGTGTGAAGCATTTGCTAGAGGATCGAACCGAAAAAGTAAAGTTTGAAATCAGGAATTTCTTTAAATCAGCTAACAGAACCTGCAGCGGAAGAATGAGTGGATTCTGTCCGGTTCAGACGAAGGAGTTCTTTGGCGCTGAACCTAATAGAATGCTTTTTTCTGTCAGCAAGCTGCGCGAAGCGTTGGCAAGGATAGAAAATGTGGACTTTGGTATTTTTTATAGGGAGAGATACTTTACTGACATAGAGACAAATGTTAGAAGCGAAAGCTATAGGGTAAGGATTGCTCCAGATATAGTTTTGCTTCCGTGTGTCGGCAGCAGGGCTATGATGTGGCAGGAGACTGGCGGAATTAAGGCTGATACGCCGGCTAGGTTTGTCTTCCCGATGTTCTCTTTAGATGATTTAGATAAGATGATGATGACCTGCTGCGGAAATTTCAGATGGGAAATTTGTAGAAAAGAGCAGGGCTCTAGATGGAATGATATTGGCACATCATGTCTAACGTCTGACTTTTATGATTTCTTTACGTTTTATAAGAAAAATAAAGAGCTTAGCGCTGAACATAAGGAGAAGATAAAGAATCTTCTTAAGAACAGCAGAAATAATATGCGTGAAGCATTTGCAAAGGAATATGCGCTTTGGATTAATTTCGAGGCGGCGGGTTCAGCAAGACTTCTTAAGCCTGAGCGGGAAATGTTCGCAAAGCATGTGCCATTTGTAAAGAGTATACGTGATACTCTTGCGGGGCATCCTATGTATGAAAATGCTATAAATAAATATAATATGAAGCATGCGTCAGAGACATCCCGTACTAAGATGGTTTTGGGAAAATATGTGAAGGATGGTGGAGTGCTTCCGGATGAGGTTAGGGAAGGCTTACGCTTTTTGGATATGTAAATGGAACGATTAGATATTATTACAAAAGGTATTTTAGACGATTATAAGCAGGGTCGTCCTATAGATAAGATGAATGTGTCTAAGCAGCCTAATACTGAGGCTGTTATAGATATTGCTTTAAAATTACAGAGAATTCTTTTGCCAGGATATTATAAGGATGCTTCATATAAAATGATAAATGTGGAGCATACCATGGTAACCTTGATAGAGGATGTCATGCTTAGACTGTCTAAGCAGATAGGCTTGGCGCTTAGCTTTAAATTGGGCTATGATGACAAGTCGTATGAGGATATTAAGGCAGAAGCAGATAAGCTTACGTTGGATTTTTTAGAGGAAATACCTACTGTCAGAGAGTATTTGGCTACAGATCTTGAGGCCTTTTATGAGGGCGATCCTGCGGCGTACTCCAAGGAGGAAATAGTATTTGCTTATCCTGGGTTTAAAGCTATTACTATATACAGATTGGCTCATATTCTGTATAAGCTTGATATACCTATTTTGCCTCGTATTATGTCAGAGTATGCTCATGGCGAAACTGGAATAGATATACATCCTGGAGCCACTATTGGAAAGTATTTCTTTATCGATCATGGAACCGGTATAGTAGTAGGTGAGACATCTATAATAGGTGAGCATGTGAAGATATATCAGGGTGTTACCATAGGTGCTCTTTCGACCAGAGGAGGACAGAATCTTAAAAACAAAAAGAGACATCCTACTATATTGGATAATGTAACCATATATTCTGGAGCTTCTATTTTAGGTGGTGATACCATTATAGGTGAGGGCTCTGTAATCGGTGGTAATACATTTATAACAGAGTCTGTGGATGCAGGAGCTAGAGTAAGTGCAAAGGCTCAGGAGCATGTTATCAAGTTTTAAGTAAAGGTAGTATTATAGTGGAAATAGATTTTTTGCTTGGCGTTCAGAGCGTTCAAAATCCCATGCTGAATGCCTTGATGAAGGCGGTTACATTTTCAGGTGATGGCGGACTGATAATGATAGTGACCTGTCTTTTGTTGATCCTTTTTAAGAAGACAAGAAAATGTGGTATCACAGCCCTGATATCACTTGTGTTTACATTTATATTTGCAAATCTTATCATTAAAAACGTTGTTCACAGACCAAGACCTTGGACAGTGGCTGATTTTGATCTTTTGATAAAGAAACCATCTGAATACAGTTTTCCATCTGGGCATACAGTGAACTCATTTGCTGTAGCTGTGGTGATATATAAGTTTTATAAGAAGCCGGGAATAGCAGCTATTATTTATTCGTTTATTCTTGGTATTTCAAGAATATACTTATGTGTTCATTATCCAACGGATGTATTGGCTGGAATGATTATAGGAACCATAGATGCTATTATAGTTTATACTATATGTAAAAGAATTCAGGACAAGAAAGAAATGTCTGTTCAGGAGGTATAGTGATGGATAAGAAACGCGTAGTTATTGCACTGGGACATGAGGCTTTAGGCGTAACCTTGCCAGAGCAGCAGGTGGCTATAAAGAAGACAGCCGCTGCTGTAGCTGACTATATTGCACAGGATTACCAGGTGGTCATAACACATTCGAATGGTCCACAGGTAGGTATGATTCATGCTGCTATGAATGAGCAGACTGCCACACCTATGAGTGTATGCTCTGCTATGAGTCAGGGATATATCGGATACGATCTTCAGAATGCTATCAGGTATGAGCTTCTCGGCAAAGGTATTTACAAGACGGTATCTACTATTCTGACCCAGGTAACAGTAGATCCGTACGATGAGGCCTTTTATAAGCCAAGTAAGATTATTGGTCGCGTTATGAGCGAGGAAGAGGCAAAGGAGCAGGAGCATAAGGGCAACCATGTAGTGGAGGTAGAAGGTGGCTATCGACGTATCGTAGCTGCGCCAAAGCCTATTGATATTATTGAGATAGATGCTATCAAGGCTCTTCTTGAGGCTGATCAGGTAGTCATCGCCTGCGGCGGTGGCGGTATTCCTGTACTCTCACAGGATCATAGACTTAAGGGTGCGTCAGCTGTTATAGAAAAGGATGCAGCTGCTGGCAGACTGGCAGAGCTGGTGAATGCAGATATGCTTATTATTCTCACCTCGGTTTCTAAGGTGTATGAGAATTATGGTACTCCAGAAGAAAAGCCGCTTGATTTTATATCTATTTCTGATGCGAAGAAGATGTTGGAGGCTGGCCAGTTCGAAGAGGGAACTATGGCGCCTAAGATTAGAGCTGCGGTGGATTACATAGGTGATTCAGCTATCAGGAAGGCACTAATTACAAGACTCTCAGAAGCTGGCAGCGGTACTATGATAGGTAAATAATCTATGAGTTTTAGTTTAAGTCGCGGAAGCGAAATAAAAATATATATATCTGAAAATCAGAGCGAGGCAGTATTTATTGCTGCCCGCCATCTGATTACAGATTTAAGTCTTACCATGGATATAAAGGCTTCTCTTGTAAATGAGAAGGATGATGCTGTGGTTAGAATTACTACGCAGAGTATCGACACAGACGATGCTTTTTTTTGTTTGCACAAAGAAGCTTATCGATTAAAGGTTTCGGATGGGAATCTAGAAATAGCAGGGGCAGATAGACGAGGCAGTGTCTATGGTATATATGAGCTGTCTAAAATGCTTGGGGTATCGCCATGGTATTTCTTTGCAGATGTTCCTATAAAGCAAAGAGACAGCTTCGTGTTAAGAGATGACTTTGTTCTCGAAGAGTATCCAACCGTTGAATATCGAGGAATATTCATAAACGATGAAGAGGAATTGGAGAAGTGGGCGAAGAAGTATTTTGTGGAAAACACCATAGGCATAAAAACCTATGAAAAGATATTTGAGCTTCTGCTTAGACTTCGAGGAAACTATATCTGGCCTGCTATGCATGTGAATTCCTTTAATATGCAGCCTGAGTCGGGAAAGCTGGCTGATAGAATGGGAATAGTGGTTGGAACCTCTCATTGCGATATGCTTATGAGAAGTAATAACAGAGAGTGGCACCCATGGCTGGAAAAGAAGGGGTACAAGGATGTTTCTTATGATTACTCTATTCCTGGAAGAAATCGTGACATATTAAATGAATACTGGAGAGAAAGCGTAGAGCAAAACCAGGAACTCGAAGTAAGCTATACACTGGGAATGAGGGGGATTCATGACTCTGGCTTTGAGGTGGAAGCATTAGCTGAGTTAAAGGGTGAGGAGCTCCTTAAGGCAAAGATAAATCTTTTGGAGACTGTAATATCGGCTCAGAGAGACATACTAAAAGGCACCTTGGGCGAGAAGAGGTTCGATGAAACCTTGAAGACCTTTGTGCCGTATAAAGAGGTTTTGCCATTGTACGATGGCGGGCTAAATGTACCAGAGGACATGACTCTTATCTGGGCTAATGATAACTATGGTTATATTAGAAGATATCCATCCAAGGCAGAGAGAAACCGAAAAGGTGGGAATGGTATTTATTATCATAATTCGTATTGGGCAGCTCCGGGAGCGTCGTACCTATTTATCTGTTCTACACCGCTCGCTCATACCAGGTATGAGCTCACTAAAGCATTTGACGAAGGCATAAAAAAGCTTTGGGTATTAAATGTAGGTGCGATAAAGCCGCTCGAAATGCAGATATCCTACTATCTTGATCTCGCTTGGAATATAGGAAAGGAAGATAAGGAGGAGTCACTTGACTCAGTGGTTTGGACTACGGAGTGGCTTCTTGACCAGTTCGATGTACCGTACGATTTTGCAAATGTTTTGGCGTGCAAGCTGACTGAGTTTGGTCAAATCGTAAACGTTCGCAAAATCGAGCTGTTAGACAGTGATGTTTTCTCGGAGACAGCC
Source organism: Lachnospiraceae bacterium (assembly GCA_045599565.1). Taxonomy (GTDB): domain Bacteria; phylum Bacillota; class Clostridia; order Lachnospirales; family Lachnospiraceae; genus Pseudobutyrivibrio. The sequence goes on along the minus strand of JAZRWF010000053.1, from coordinate 50 downwards.
TATGGAAACGAGGCGGCTGACAGAATTAACAGATTAAGAGAGATATTTGA
>JAZRWF010000052.1:0-8152 GCA_045599565.1 Lachnospiraceae bacterium | reverse complement strand
CATTAAAATCCAAGAAGTCTACGATACCTAGATCGTATAACTCATCCTTTAGTTTATCTGAGGCACTTTCGCCTAAAGCCACCACAGGAATATAATCCATATATCCTCTGTCCTTCAGCTCCTTGACAAGCGCCACGCCATCCCAACGGTCTGATGATACGTTTACCATCATCATTTTTATGTCGTTACGGTTGTTATACGCAAAAGACAATGCTTCATTTGGGTCAGAAATCCAAGTGTAGCTCTGACTCTCATCCAGCATTTTCTCTATTATGTGATTATGATCATCCTTGTAGTCTATTATTACAATTCTTGATCCTACATCCATGTGATGTGCCCCCGAGTAAACTAAAATTTATTACTTTATAGCTGCATGAATCTCCTGAAGTGACATTACGCCAAGCTCTCCATCCTTAAGAACCGCCTCGATACCCTCAGCAGTAGCTCTGGCAGCTGCCATGGTGGTAAAGTATGGAATCTTCGCCTTTATAGCAGCCTTTCTGATGTAAGCATCTCCATCATGTCTCTCCTCCTTAGAAGCAGGAGTGTTTACGATGATAGAAATCTGCTTATTTGTGATGGCATCCTCGATGTTAGGACGACCCTCATAGCTCTTATTGATTCTCTCAGCCTTTACGCCATTCTCCTTGAGCAGCTCGTATGAGCTTCCTGTAGCAAGGATGTTAAAGCCACTCTTCTCAAAGCTCTTAGCGATTTCTACAAGCTCTGGCTTATCCTTCTTTGATACAGAGAAAAGAACTGTTCCGCTGGTAGGAACTACAGTCTGAGTAGCCTCCTGTGCCTTAATAAATGCCTCTCCCACTACCTTAGAAAGTCCGAGTACCTCACCAGTAGATCTCATCTCTGGTCCAAGTACAGGATCTACCTCCTGGAACATATTAAATGGGAATACAGCTTCCTTTACGCCATAGTATACAGGCTTAACCTCCTTCATTCCTACGATAGGTGAAGAAGCGCCGGTAAGTGGTGCTGTCATAATCTGAGTAGCCAGCTTAACCATCTGTACGTTACATACCTTTGAAACAAGTGGCACTGTACGAGATGCTCTTGGGTTTGCCTCGAGAACATATACCTTTCCATCCTCGATAGCATACTGCATATTCATAAGACCGCGAACGCCCATCTCCTCAGCGATCTTTCTGGTGTACTCCTTAATGGTCTCCACAAGTTCTGCAGGAATTCCTCTAGAAGGAAGAATACATGCAGAGTCGCCTGAGTGGATACCTGCGAGCTCTATGTGCTCCATAACTGCTGGAACAAATGCATGTGTGCCATCTGCGATAGCATCTGCCTCACACTCTGTAGCATGACGGAGGAATCTGTCGATAAGGATAGGTCTGTCTGGTGTAACGCCTACTGCTGCAGCCATATACTGCTTAAGTGACTCAGGCTCATTTACTACCTCCATTCCACGTCCGCCGAGAACGTATGAAGGACGAACCATAACTGGGTAGCCTATCTTTTCAGCGATAGCTAAAGCCTCGTCTACATCGACAGCCATACCAGCCTCTGGCATTGGGATGCCAAGCTTATCCATCATGCCGCGGAAGAGATCTCTGTCCTCAGCCATATCGATAACCTCTGGTGAGGTACCAAGGATATTTACTCCGTTTGCCTTAAGATCTGCTGCCAGATTAAGTGGAGTCTGTCCACCGAACTGAGCGATAACGCCCACTGGCTGCTCCTTCTCATAGATAGATAGAACATCCTCTAAGGTAAGTGGCTCGAAGTAAAGCTTATCTGAGGTATCATAGTCTGTAGATACAGTCTCAGGGTTACAGTTTACGATGATGGTCTCAAAGCCGAGCTCCTTAAGAGCAAATGCAGCATGTACACAGCAATAATCGAACTCGATACCCTGACCGATACGGTTAGGGCCGCCGCCAAGAATCATAATCTTCTTCTTATCTGTAACAGTGGTCTTGTCTGGTGCGCAGTATGTAGAATAGTAGTATGCGCTGTCCTTTGTACCAGATACATGCACAGGCTCCCAAGCCTCTGTGATGCCATATCCGATTCTGGCCTTTCTAATTTCCTCTTCCTTAACCTCGAGAAGCTTAGCTAAGTATCTGTCTGCGAAGCCATCCTGCTTAGCCTTAAGAAGTACCTCCTTAGAAGGAACTGAACCCTTCATCTTAAGAAGCTCCTCCTCTTCCTCTACGAGTTCCTTCATCTGCTCGATGAAGTAATGCTTAATCTTTGTAAGCTCAAAGAGCTCATCTACAGTAGCACCCTTTCTAAGAGCCTCATACATGATGAACTGTCTCTCTGAGGTAGGATATATAAGCTTCTCTAAAAGCTCTTCCTTGGTAAGCTCGTTAAAGTTCTTTGCAAAGCCAAGACCATAGCGTCCTATTTCAAGTGATCTGATAGCCTTCTGGAAGGCCTCCTTATAGTTCTTACCGATACTCATTACCTCACCTACGGCGCGCATCTGTGTGCCGAGCTTATCCTGAGAATCCTTAAACTTTTCAAATGCCCATCTTGCGAACTTGATAACTACATAATCTCCGCCAGGAACATACTTATCGAGTGTTCCGTTTACTCCGCATGGAATCTCATCCAGTGTGAGACCGCTTGCAAGCATAGCTGACACCAAAGCGATTGGGAAGCCAGTAGCCTTTGACGCCAAAGCAGATGAACGAGAAGTACGAGGGTTAATCTCGATAACGATTATGCGATCGCTCACTGGATCATGTGCGAACTGTACGTTGGTACCACCGATTACCTGAACCTCATCCACGATCTTATATGCCTGCTCCTGAAGTCTCTTCTGAAGATCCTCTGAGATAGTAAGCATAGGAGCACTACAGAATGAATCACCTGTGTGAACTCCGAGTGGGTCGATATTTTCGATGAAGCATACGGTAATCATGTTGCCCTTTGCATCACGAACTACCTCGAGCTCGAGCTCCTCCCATCCAAGAATAGACTCCTCTACGAGCACCTGTCCTACGAGCGAAGCCTGAAGACCTCTAGCACATACAGTCTTAAGCTCATCCACATTATATACAAGGCCGCCGCCTGCTCCACCCATGGTGTAAGCTGGGCGAAGAACGACTGGATAACCGAGCTTATCAGCGATGGCTAATGCCTCGTCTACAGAATAAGCTACCTCTGAACGAGCCATCTCGATGCCGAGCTTGTTCATGGTCTTCTTGAACTCGATTCTGTCCTCACCGCGCTCAATAGCATCCACCTGAACACCGATTACCTTTACTCCGTACTTATCCAAAATGCCTGAAGTAGCAAGCTCCGAGCAAAGATTCAAACCTGACTGTCCACCCAGGTTTGGCAAAATAGCATCTGGTCTCTCCTTCGCTATAATCTGCTCAAGTCTTTTTACGTTAAGTGGCTCGATGTAGGTAACATCTGCAATACCAGGATCAGTCATGATGGTAGCTGGGTTTGAATTTACCAGCACTATCTTGTAGCCCAGGCTGCGAAGCGCCTTACAAGCCTGAGTTCCTGAATAGTCGAACTCGCAGGCCTGACCGATGATAATAGGACCCGAGCCTATAATCAGTACTTTCTTAATGTCTTCTCTCTTACTCATTTTTTGCCCTCTCTATTATAAAAATATAATTTGACATAAAAATCCAAATGTTATAGTACCATATATTCCATATCAGACACAAGGAAAAGTTCTCGCTACCCCTGACTCTTTCCTATCCCTAGAATTACGGCTACCCCCGTCTCTTTCATGTCCCCAGGATTACGGCCAGCCCTGTCTCGTGGTCTTAATAAGCTACCTGAGCTGACAAGACCAAAACTACACACTTTTTGGTCTTAATATCGCCCCTGTATCTTTCAAGACCACAAAAGGGCTCTTTTGTTCACACTTTTTTCACAATTCGCCTAAAATCAGCGCTTTTTTGGTCTTGTCAGTGGATTTAGGAAATTAAGACCACGGGTCTGGGATTTTCATACCTGAATTGTTTGGCCATGGGTCTTGGATTTTCATACCCGAATTATATAACCATGGGGCTGGGTTTATCATACCTGAATTATACTGCCACGATCCACAGCAGCACAAAAAGACCTCCACAAGAAAAGTGGAGGTCTAAAAATTACATCTTTATAAGTTCATATTCACGGCTTCCGATACCGATCTTCTCGGCATGCGCCAAAGTTTCTTCCCATCTTACATTTGGATTAGAATCCTTGAAATTATCATGATAGAAATGCCAGCCCTCTTTCGCCAGGTTATCAGAAAGCTGAGAATTTGGCATAGGCTTAGCTGCCTGTGCTGCATCTACACATGCCTGATCCAATGCCACCGGATCAAATGAAGCGAACATTCCGATGTTAGGCAAAATAGGTGCATCGTTCTCACTGTGACAGTCACAGTTAGGTGAAATATCCTGAACCAGGCTTATGTGGAAGCATGGTCTGCCAGCTACTACAGCCTTTGAATACTCTGCTATCTTGCAGCCCAGAATCTCATTGGCAGAATCGTTAGGGTTATGAATGGCATCGAATACACATGCACCGATACATCTTCCGCATCCCTTACAGATGTCCTGGTTAATAACAGCCTTGCCTGACTCGTATGTGATAGCGTCAGAACCGCACTCCTTCGCACATCTCTTACAATTCTTACACTTATGCTCCTTAACTACAGGCTTACCCTGGTTATGCTGATGCATCTTTCCGGCACGGCTGCCGCAGCCCATTCCGATATTCTTTAAGGCACCGCCAAATCCAGTCGCCTCATGTCCCTTAAAGTGATTCAGCGAAATGAAAATATCCGCATCCATGACTGCTCTTCCGATGTAAGCCTCAGTGCAGTACTCGCCGCCCTCGATAGGAACTATTATATCATCTGTTCCGCGAAGACCATCCGCGATGATGACATGGCAGCCTGTGGTAATCTCGTTAAATCCATTCAGCTGCGCACAGTCTAGATGCTCTAGGGCATGTCTTCTTGAACCCGGATATAAGGTATTGCAATCAGTTAAGAATGGCATTCCACCTGCCTCCTTAACGACGTCCGCTACAGCCTTTGCGTAGTTTGGACGAAGGTATGCCACATTTCCGAGCTCTCCAAAGTGCATCTTTATAGCGACAAATTTGTTCGAAAAATCGATATCATTGATACCAGCCTTACGTATAAGCTTCTGAAGCTTTTCTGGAAGACCTACTCCATTAGCAGTTCTAAAATCTGTAAAATAAACCTTTGACTTCTCCACGTCTAACCTCCCAAGTCGAATAAAAACTAGTTATGCAACTATCCTATCACAAGTATTTGCTATAGTCCAAGCATTTTTACCGCATTTTCAAAATCCGCTCTCTTCTTCGCCTTCATCGCTGATTTAATACACTTCTGCGCATTATCATCCGAAAAAAGTGTCGACATTTGCCACATTGAAAGAAACTCCTTCATGCGATGCATAAGCGGCACATCGCCAGGAAGCTCCTCCCTATATCGTTCATAAAGCTCACGAAAAAAATTCCTGAAGTTTTCAATCGAAGCTTCTCCTGCCAAAAGCCACGGATTCGTGATCAGCCCTCGTCCTATCATAACCCCGGCAAATGTGTCCAAATCCTTGTACATCGTCTCAATACGCACCACATCATCCTTCGTCCTGATGTCGCCATTATATATGAGGGCATTCTTTGACTTCCTAGCGGCATATTCAAACGTCTCCATCCTTGGACTTCCATTATAAAAATCCTTCGTTATTCTAGGATGCACAGTCAGATATTTCACGTCAAATTTATTGTAAATATCCAGAATTTCGCCCCACTCATCAGCAGAGTCATACCCCACTCTAGTCTTTATGGAAATATCCATCCCAATGACGTCTTTTGCACTAAATATTTCATATAAAAAACGATCTAGTTCATCCAGATATAAAAGAAAGCCGCTTCCCTTTTTCTTCGCAGTGACCGTTCCTGAGGGACACCCCAGATTAAAGTTCACCTCGGTATAGCCAAGCTCCTTTGATGCCTTCATCCCCCAGATAAAATGCTCAGCGTTATTGCAAAGAAGCTGCGGAATAGTGTGGCTCACATCATTTCTCTTTGGATCCACATGCTTGAATTCACGCTCAGGAAATTTAAGATTCGAATTCGGCGATAGAAACGGAGTCATGCAAAAGTCCGCACCGCCATAATACTTCATCCACGTTGCTCTATAGATATGATCCGTTATCCCCTCCATTGGAGCCAGGTATTTAATTAGTCGACCACTCTTAATACTCATAGATTAGTTGAATATATTCCTGTTAATAGCTGAACGATGATTGATACTACAGATATCATAGTCCAACAGCAAAATCCAAGAACTATAGGCTTACCACCCTTTTTTATCAAGCTTACAATATTAGTATTAAGGCCTATCGCACTCATCGCCATCGAAATAAAGAACTTAGCCAGCCATTTCATCCAGCCAACAAATTTTTCCAGATAAAAACCACTGAATCCATTTTCTGGCAATATACCTACAACAGTCGTTATAAGCGACGCCCCAACAAAGAACAAAATAAACCAAGGGAATACTTTCTTAAACGAAAAAGAATTACCTGCACTCTCATCCTTTGACTTTTTCATTTTGTAAAACGCTAAAATCATCGTAATTGGAATAATAGCAAGTGTTCTGGTAAGCTTTACTGTGACAGCGGTAGACAAAATCTGATTACATCCATATATTTCCTCTGCCGTGGATGCCGCCGCTGTTACTGAGCTGGTATCATTCACTGCTGTTCCCGCGAAAACTGCAAATCCCTCACTTCCCATTCCAAGCATATGCCCAAGCGTTGGAAAAATAAGTGCCGCCAGCACGTTAAACAGGAAGATAACAGATATCGACTGAGCTATTTCCTCATCATCAGCCTCTATTACAGGGGCAGTGGCCGCAATGGCAGAGCCTCCGCATATAGAAGACCCAACACCTATAAGCGTGGCAATCTTTCCATCTATTTTTAAAACCTTCATCATTATATATGCAACTACCAACGATGTGCTAATAGTGCATATAATAACTGGAAGACTCTTTACACCGACCTTTGCAATCGTGCCAAGATTCAAAGAGAAGCCTAAAATAATAACTGCCCACTGAAGTATCTTTTTAGAGGTAAACTTAATGCCATCCTTCATATATTCAGATGATGCCACTTTAGGCAAAACTAGAGTTATCACCATGCCTATGAGTATTGCAAACACTGGCGCACCTATGACATCCAGCTTAACTTCACCTAGCTTTGCACCTCCAAGAATCGTAGCCACTGCAGCCATTGCTACACAAAGTGTAAATCCCAAACCCTTTTCCTTTATCGTTTTCACTTTTATTCTATCTCCATATATAAATATCTATGCTATTTCTGCCATGAAACAGGAAATCCCAGCTTGACCAGAATAACCTTGTATAATATAGCACTAGGTGGGTCTGGTGTAAATATTGTTCTGTGCCCCTATTATTGCCTCAATCTGTTTAGTCTGTGACAGTTCAATATGCGCTATTACAGATTCTTATATCACGAGATCTACATGATTGAGAGTTCCTACTTTTCCTGTACTCTCTTTCAAATAAATACCAGTCTTTTTAATTTCAGCATTGAGCTTATTTTCATCATCCTTCAAGCTAAACTGTGTATCAGCATTTCGAAGGTATATTGCTCCTACATCAGCTTTTTTAAGATCAATTAAATAATCATTACCATTCTCATCTTTAGTCCAAACCTTTAATTGATTGAAAATGCTGTCATTCTCATCTATCCACCCATTACCATCTTCATCATAAGCAGCTAAATCTTTGAATCCATCTCCACTCTTTGTTCCAAAAAGTTCAGAGCCATCATTTATTTTTCCATCACCATTTTTATCCAACGCTAAAAAACCTGACCCCTTACCAGCAAATGAAATATTCTCTTTTCTTCCATCCGAGTCTAAATCAAAGTAAAACTTCTGGTCACTTACAGAACCAATATTAGTATCAAGGTTAATCATAAGTGGATCTGTTTTAATATAATCCTTAACCTCTAAAAGATTTGTCTCCTGCATAAACGCTCTCGACATTGACACTTCCATATTAAAATCTATATTTCTTCCGTCAGCTGTCTGCACAATTCCTTTTGATGCAAAAGTCGTACTTTCAGACTCGCTTGTAAAACCGCTTGTGGCTGTTATT
>JAZRWF010000051.1:0-13763 GCA_045599565.1 Lachnospiraceae bacterium | reverse complement strand
CAGGAGACCGCCCTGCGCTATGGATATGACAAGCTTTCATTTAAGGTAGGCGATGTAGCCATATACGAAAGCGATAAGCCTGTAGACATGGTAATTACTCTGCATGCCTGCGATACTGCCACTGACTTTGCTCTTTTCCATGCCATCAGATGGAACACGAAGATTATCATTTCAGTTCCGTGCTGTCAGCATGAGCTAAATGCTCAGATGGAGAGTGACGAATTTAATATTCTTTCAAGATACGGCTTGTTAAAAGAACGCACAGCCGCCATCATGACAGATGCCATAAGAGCTAATCTTTTGGAATATTCCGGATATAAGACACAGATACTTGAATTTATTGATTTTACACATACTCCTAAGAACCTTTTGATAAGAGCAGTGAAATCCAATATTCCTTCGGAACACAAAAAGAAACTCCTCGACGAGGTCGAAAACCTAATCAAGGAGTTTAATCTAAACCCTACACTATATAAGCTTCTGATAAAGTAAATCTATTTTTTCTATACCAGCATCTGTATCCAGGTTAAGCACATCCTGCTTAATCTGGTCGTACAGTGTGCCTTCATCCTTTGAATAAGAAAACTTATCCAGCTCCTCTATGATGGCATCTGCCGCATCGAAATCCACCCCATCCAAAGCATCCTTTAATGCCTCCAGACACTCCTTTAAGTAAGCTTTCTCTATCCTTGGAAGCTCAGATGCATTTGATGTCGAACCGAGAGAAAAGCTCTCATTTAAAGCTGACCTTAGCTTATCCCACTCACACTCAAAAAGTGGCATAATACTTTTTATCGTGGCAAGCTCTTTATCTCTGGCAGCGTATTCCAAATACTTGGCCAGACCTGCTACATGAAAGGCTCCTATGATGGCTGCATTCGACTTCATGGAATGCACCTTTATGCGGTATGCGTCAAAGCTCTTCTCAGACTCATCTGATATGATACTGCTATACATCTCTTTAAGTGCAGACATATCTGAAGCTGCGCTGGCTGAAAGCGTCTTTATAGAATTAAGCAAAAGATTTTTATCCTTAAGCTTATACAAAGCGCTCTGCCAATCCACACCATCTATAGAAGGCATATCATCAGCTGCTTCATTCTTCTCACCTGTTTTCTTCACAAAAGGCTTCTTCTTATCATCCGGAATCAGCATCCCGATAACATTCTCTAACCTGTCTGTATCGATAGGCTTTGTAAGATACTCGATGAAGCCTTCCTCCATATACTCTTCTCTGGCACCACTTATAGCATTAGCCGTAAGAATAACCACAGGCGTCTCTGCATTTATATAATCGCCCATCTCCTTCATATGGTTAAAGGTCTCGATACCATCCATCTCTGGCATCATATGATCCATGAAGATAATGTCGTACTTCTTCTTTTCCACCATCTGAAGGCACTGTGCACCCGACTCTGCCTCGTCGATTTCACATTCCATATCCTTAAGGAGGCTCAAGAATACCAGTCTGTTCATAGAGTTATCATCTACCACCAAAAGCTTGGTACCAGGAATACAAAAGCCTACCTGGTAATCATCACTATCGATAGCTTCGTTTATTCGTTCAGAGAGGTCTCCCAGCTCCTCATCTAAGGTAATCGGCTGAATCAGATCAAAGTGAAAGTTCGAACCCTCACCATAGGTACTTTCAATCTGAAGCGTACTGCCCATCATGTGAAGGAAATTTATAACAATATTAATTCCAAGACCAGTACCCTCTATTCGCTTATTTCTGGCCTCCTCTATTCTGACGAACTCTTCACTCAGCAGACTAATATCCTCTTTTTTAATGCCTATTCCAGTATCCTTTACCGAGAAATGAATAATCGCATCATCCCCTGCACGCTCATGGCGCACCTGAAGCATAACGCAGCCTACCTTGGTATACTTTACAGCATTATTTAATAGATTCACTAATATCTGCTTTATTCTGGTATCATCACCATAGTATTTGGCGGGCATAGACTCATCTACATCCACGAAAAACTCCAGACCCTTTTCATCTGCCTTTGGTGTGATCATATTTACCACATCATTTATAAGACTGGCAAAATCATAGTCATCACAGATGAGTTTCATCTTTCCCGATTCTATCTTAGAAAAGTCCAGGACATCATTTATCAGAGAAAGCAAACTTCTTCCGGCGCTTTGAATATCCTTAGCAAAGGTAAGCACTGCATCTTCGGTACTTTTTCTAAGTATCATGGTGTCAAGACCCAGGATGGCATTTATAGGAGTACGGATCTCATGCGACATGTTCGCCAGGAAGTCTCCCTTCGCCTTGCTGGCTCTATCCGCTTCATCCTTCGCATCCACCAGACTATTATTCTGCTCAGAGATCAGTGAAATAATGATTCTGGCAACATAACCGGAAAGAAAAACTACGGCTATAGCAATACCCATTTCAGGTGCCAGCTTAGACATATCACTATTAGTTCTCTTTCTCTCCATACCAGCTAAAACAACACCTAACAAGCTGAAGCACTCAACAGTTCCAGTGATGCGCTTATCAATAAAAAGAACCGAGGTAAAAATAGGTATCAAGAAAGCTAAAAGTGTGCATGAATATGTGTAATGCGTAAAAGCCACCACTATACATATGCCAGTCAAGGTAAGCACAGAACAGATATTTTTGATATATTCAGTAACCCTCTTCGACTTATATATAAATGACTGAATCGCTATAAGCGTAAAGTCTACAGCTGTTGGGAAAATAAGAAATCTCAGGAAATACTCTGTCAAGGTCTGCTCAATAGCATTACTTACATAAAGAAGTGTAGATATAGCCACTTCTATAACAAAAACTACGATAGCTATAATAGAATTCATTTTAAGAATTCTTCTGTGATATATATCCAGATCATAGCCTGTCGACACACCCTGAATCTCAGTTCTAATTTTTTCCTGAATGTAACCCATACTTATCTCTCTAATCTAATAATACTACATATATAAAACTTAAAACTCCATCCTAAGCGCTTTTATTATCCCACATTATTTTTCTATTAACAATAAAAAACGATGTCGTTGTAATCGTAACAGCCAATGCATCTGCTATAGGTTCAGCCAGCAGTACCGCTGTATCCTTGGGCATAATGAAATTAGGCAATATAAAAATCAAAGGTATCAAAAGGACCACTTTTCTAACTAATGCCAGGGCTAGTGATGCCTTTGCATTCTTCAATGCCAGAAACGTAAACTGACAGGATGGCTGAAGGCCAATAATACATGCAGTAGCTAAAAAATATCTGATATGTTCTACACTATAAGTGTAAATGGCTTCATCTGAAGTAAACACAGATACAATAGCTCCTGGGAATAGCATTACTATAGCCCACATGGTAAAGCCATAAATAAGACAGGTCTTTATAAGCTTTTTTACATTCTGTGCAACGCGACTATTCAATCCTGCACCATAGTTATAGCTTGTAATAGCCTGCGAACCCTGACAAAGACCATTCATCGGCAGGCAGAAAAACCTGTTTATAGTGGTAAGAATAGCCATAGAGCCCACAGCCACATCTCCACCATATTTAAGAAGCGATTTATTGAATGCTATAGAAAGTGCTGTCTCTGTTATCTGCATGATAAATGGAGAGATTCCAAGAGCAAGGCTTTGTCCTAAGATTTGGACCTTGAATTTACTATCGACAAATGTCAGCTTAACACTAGGTTTATCACTGAGAAGATATCCAAGCACTAATAGTGCTGAAATGGTCTGCGCTATAACTGTAGCTATCGCCGCTCCTGCTATACCAAGCTTTAACACCCAAATAAACACTGGATCTAAAATGATATTAACTAAAGAACCTGTGATTATGGTAATCATAGCTATTTTAGCCATTCCCTGTGCAGTAATAAAAACCACAAGACCAGTGCTAATCATAACGCTCACCGTACCCAGCACATACCATTTAAAATAAGAATATGCAAATGCATACGTAGCCTGACTGGCACCGAAAAGATAAAGAAGTGGTCTGGCAAACACCAGCAGCCCCATAGTTAACAAAACACCTACGATAATAAGCACAATAAAACAGGTTTTAAGTACATTTTTCGCCTCATCGAGCTTTTTCTCACCCAAGGCATAGGACATGATAGGGCCACCTCCAGCACAGATAAGCTGCGAAAAAGCAGAGATAGTGACCATAAGTGGAGCACAGATTCCAAGACCCGTAAGTGCCAAACCGCCGCCATCACTGATGTGGCCTATATAAATTCTGTCTACCACATTATAAACAAGTATAACCAGCTGCGAAATAACAGCTGGTATAGCAAGCTTCCAAAACAAACTATTTAGATTTTCAGTTCCCAAAAAATCTGATTTCTCGCCCATAATCTCTGCCTATCCGTTGTGAAAACAAAAACCCATTTCCTCATCTTTATTATATACACAAAAATGAGAAAATGGGAAGTATTTTCCGCATTTAGCAAAGAGTTTCTACTCGTCACCTAAAATTTTAATAACTGCAGTATTAGCATAAGTGAGCGGTTCATTATGTATAAAGAAAATCACACCGTCAAGTGGTGCATAAAGTGTCTCTAAAATATCACCTTCATAAGGATTAACTATATTGGCAAGAGGTGTACCCGATTCTACTCTGTCACCAGCCTTTACAAGTGGCTCATAAAAGCCAGACATGGCTGTCCTAACCGAAATAAGCTCTGTGTCATCTATAGTTCTTACCCTCTTCTCGCCTATCGCACCATACTTAATAATGCCATTATTTGCCATAAAGTTCATTATTGAAAGAACCGCCTGACCAGCACCTGTATTACTTATTTTTTCCGTGGTATTAGTGTACAAAGAAAAGGCCTTCGTATCCCATACCTGCCAATTATAGTTCAAGGTAGCTGTATCGTATGGTCTTACCGTTCTCTCAACTATATACTTAAGTCCAAATTTCTTCGCATCTTCTTCCGTCGTGAAGCCTTCCTTCATGTATCTTACATGAGGAACAAAGTCTCCTGGCATATAGAAGGATGTAAACTGGATACCATAGGTGTAATCCTTTATCTCTTTGAATACACCATCTGCGATTCTTTGTGTGGTTTCTCCCAAGTCATAGCCAGGAAACATCCTGTTTATATCAGTGTTATCCGTCGGCCAGAATCTCTTTTGGATATTAACTGAGTACGGATTTATAGACGGTATAACTAGTATTTTATGACCTTCCTTGATTCTGCCCTCATCCTCGAGCTGCTTCATCTTTTTTACAAGCTGCGAACAGCAATAAATTTGCTGAACCTCATTTCCTCTCGAATTGCCTATAATACAGACAGACTTTTCTCCTTCTCCAAACTCATATCCGGTGATTCGGAAATCATCCCTATACATACCCTTTATTTCATAGATTATCTTTTTATTCATAGATGCAAACCTCTTCTTTCAATATTCTACCCATAAGAGAGCCTTCATCTACTATCGGATAATCTCTTATCGTAAACAGCATTCCACCCTGTGGAGCCCTTACCTCGTCTAACACCTTTCCGCAAAGCGGATCCACGATTCTACCTATCAAATCTCCCTCTGACACTCTGGCACCATGCTTTACCTCAGGCACAAACAGTCCGCTGGCTGTTGCATTCAAATAGCTTACGTCATTAGGATCCTTTGAAATCATAGGCTTTCTAACCGCTTCTACTTCGCCACTCCAGATTCCAAGCTCCTTCATCATGTTAAAAATACCAGCGATAAGCTGATCCCCATACTCTCTGGTAAGTCTCATGCCCACGCCCATCTCTACCACAAGCACTGGTGTACCGATACTGTTCAGACTGTGTGCAAAGGTAGACTCTAAAACTGTACTTGCACCATGCACCCATATAAAGTCCACATTTGCGCCCTTCGCAAGCGGAACCAATGTGTCTGCATGAAGCTCATTTATTCTAATCTGTGGAATCTCAGTAAGATAAATATTGCTCGCATGTATATCAAATACAATGTCTGATCCAGCTACATCGTCTATAATTCCTGCAGCCAGATACTCCGTCATATTGCCATCCTTGTTACCAGGAAATAATCTATTCATATCCAGATCAAATGCAGGAATACCTCTGGTGATAGAATCTATTCCAAGAGGATTCATAGCTGGGTATATGTCAACTATGCCCGTAAGCTTATCCTTTTCTAATTCAATCCTTCTCTGAAGCTCATAACAAACGTACTGACCCTCCAGCTCATCTCCATGAATACCAGTGACAATGCTGATTCGCTTCATATCACTGGTCTGCGCTTTAGGCATAATACGATTCTTCTTTATCATCAATTTCTCATCGATAGGAAGTCCTACCGATGTAACTATTTCAACCATTATCTATTTGTCCTTCCCTATTTTCGCACAAAGCATTAATAATACTTGTCGACCTTTACTTCTATCTCCTGTGTCTGGAGGCCTCCACCCCACATGACGCCTCTGTTTATAGTACAGTCCGCTGCGTCCCTTCCTGAACCCAGCTTTATATATTCATCTGTCACCTCAGCATTGTGTGTCGGATCAAATGCTATATAATTCCCATTACACACAGCCTCGACCCACGCATGGCTCTTCCCCTCGCCCACAATGAGACCGCATACGTATCTTGCAGGTATTCCAAAAAACCTAAGCACTGTTATAAAAATATGTGCAAAATCCTGACAGACACCTTTGCCGCCGACAAATGCATCCTCCGCATTGGTTTCCACTGCGGTACTACCAGTTTCATATACCATTCTTTGGTAAATGGCATTCATTATAGCAACACACTTCTCCTTGTCAGAAGCCCTACCTTCCACGCAGGTCCTTAGCCCTTCGGCAAACGCCTTTATTGCCTCGCCTGGTACACATTTGCCGTGAGGGTATTTATACATGCCCACTGTACTTAGATTTACCCCTCCTGTGATGTTTATCGGGTTTGTTTCCACCAATCCCTTAATTTTAAAGACAAACTCAGAGTGTGGAGCGTTTTCACAACCAATAATTTGGATATTTCCAAATGAATCCTTACCCTCTGTATATGTAGTGGAGGGCGCCATCGAAACATCGTAGGATATGCTCCTCTGTCTAAAATCATCCGCAGGAAAAGCTTTTATTGTGAAATAACATTTGTCTACAGGCGTTGAATAACTAATTCGCATCCTGTATTCATAGTTTAAAAATGCCACTATTTACACCTTCTTAACTTATTTTATTTACGCCACGATAGCCTCTACATTTGAAATTATTTCATAATAATCAAGACTGCTATCATTTATCAAAGTACTAACCTTGCTCAGCGCGGACTCGTTTATTTTAAGTCCACTGCGCAGCACGCGTGGAATCATTCTGTGAATCTCTCGCTCAAGACTACTTTTGTCTATCTTAAGTCTTGCAAAAAGATCTATTCGCTCGATACGCTTTCCCGCTTTTATAATATTTCTAATCTGCTCTGAATCAATCTGATCATCCACTATTCCCCAGAAAGAGAGAAGCTCATCCATAATCTGCTGAAGCTCTATAAGTGGTGATTCGCTTTTAGCAGCCTTATTCATGGCATATATAGCAAGCTGGACATATGAAAGCGCTTCAGAACCAATGGTTTCTCTTAGCACAATAGCGTTGTCATATGCTCTGTTGAGATTTGAGATAATTGAATCAGAAATACTATCATCGAAAGGATATCTCTTAAGAAAATCCTCCGTGGATGAATAAATATTAGGAATATCCAATGCAGTACAATACTTCGGATATATATCTTCTGTTGCATCTATCATCTGATCAAAGCTCTTAGAAAAAATTTTCAAGGTAGTGTATACACGCTCTGTATATCTGCCCAACCAATAAAGGTGATCCACCTGTTCTACTGAGATAATACCCATGTATCTTTAAAACCTCCTCCTTGTGATGAATTAACAATAAACGAATCTGGATTTCTTGAAAATCTGGTGAGTCCACTAGCCCAAACGAGAGGCTCATCCGCCATAAGTACAAACGCTCTGAGATCCGCCTTTCTAGCTACTATCTGGCCCTCATCTAAAATATCAAGATCCTGGAAATCTATTACCTCCTGAGCGATGAACCTGCGAGGTTCTGCCTTAAGTAGAGCAATAAAATCTTCCTTCTGCTTGGCTGTCATGGTGTTTCCAAATACCACGCCGTATCCACCTGCCTCAGCCACATCCTTGAGTACCAAATCGTCGAAATGCTCCAACACATACTTCATATCATCGTCATAGAATGGCAGATATGTAGGCGCATTCTTTAAAATCGGCTCCTCATCCAGATAATACTTAATCATCTTTGGAACAAAGTAATATATACCCTTATCATCCGCCACACCATTTCCTGGTGCATTAAGAAGCGCCACATTTCCCTTCCTGAACACATCATAGATATGAGGTATACCTATCAGTGACTCAGGATTAAAGTTCATAGGATCTAGATACTCATCAGATATTCTTCTGTACACTGCGCCGACCTTTTCCTTTGCCCCGCTGGCACTCATGTAGTAAAGATTATCATTCTCCACAAACAATTCAGAGCCGCTCACCAGATGTGCGCCTGTCTGCTCTGCCAGATACGAATGCTCAAAATATGCTGCATTATAACGACCTGGTGTTAGGATAACAGTATGTCCGCCAGTATTTACATAATCCATTGTCTTTCTAAGAAGCTCCGCATAGTTTCTGTTATCCAATAGCTTTGTATTATGAAAAGTCTCCGGGGAGCTCTTGCGACAAAGGTCCCTGGCAATCATAGGATATGACGCACCGGATGGTACTCTTAGATTATCCTCTAAGATATACCACTCATTGTCCTTTCCCTTAACCAAATCGATACCAGAAATATGTGAATACACACCCTTTGGAGGCAATACACCCTCGCACTCAGCTGTATATCCTGAAGACGCAAATATGAAATCCTCTGGAACCACTCCATCCTTCACTATCTTCTTTTCAGTGTAGATGTCCTTCAAAAATAAATTGAGGGCCAAAACTCTCTGTTTCAACCCTCTTTCTAACATTTCAAATTCAGCATGCTCTATAATTCTTGGAATCGCATCAAAAGGAAAAAGCTGTTCCTTAAATGTGTTGTTCTTATAGATTCCGAACTTTACTCCGTAGCGGGCCAACAGATCATTAATCTTGTCCGTGTGCTGCAGTAACTGCTGCTCTAGCTGCTTCATTTTTTTCTTCTTCCTCCTGACAAAAAAGACGCCTATGTGTATTACACATAAGCGCCCTTGCTCATCTAAAAAAATAAGGCGTCCCAAACATCGGAACGCCTTTGCTCACATTTAACTAGAATTTAGCACATGTTTTTTTATTTGTCAACTATATCTACCTTAGTTCATATCTGTTCAATAGCTATAGCCTGCCCCATTTCACCGAAGCAAATGCTTCTAAATTCAAATCCTTCCATATTTGCCTATCCTCATAATTTATGATAATCTCATTATAATATATAGTATTCATAATATAAACATTTGTGGAGAATTCGTATGACTATAAGAGAACGACTATTTGAGCTTCAGGACACGGGATATGCTGCCTTTCAGGCTAAGCTTACACCTGGAGTTCCACTTGAATCCTTTATCGGAGTGCGCGTGCCTGAAGCCAGAAAGCTGGCTAAAACATTTGTTAAGGAAGCTGAATCATCTGATTTCTTAAAAGAATTACCTCATAAATATTATGATGAAAACATGCTTCACGGACTTTTGATATCGGAGGTAAAGGACTTTGAATATTGCATGGCTCTTACCGAAGACTTTTTGCCATATATAGATAACTGGGCTGTATGTGACATCATGTCACCAAAGGTTTTTAAGAAGAATAAACCTGCTCTTTTAGATAAGATACGAATCTGGTCTGCCTCTGAGCACACCTATACATGCCGATTCGGTCTTGAAATGCTTATGACGCACTTCTTAGACGAGGACTTCAAGAAGGAATACCTAGAAATCCCCGCTAATGTCAAATCTAGCGAGTACTACGTAAATATGATGATAGCCTGGTTCTATGCCACCGCACTTGCGAAGCAATGGGATGCCACCATTCCTTATTTAGAGGAAGGTCGTCTAGACATTTGGTGCCATAATAAAACCATCCAAAAGGCCATAGAAAGCTATCGCATAACTGCAGAGCAAAAAGAGTATTTGCGTAGCTTACGAAAAAAACAGCTTGACAAATCAGTTAGTTTAGACTAACATGTTCGTAGTTAGAATTACCTAACTCGCATGTAGGAAGGAATTAGTATGACTAATATTATTATTATAGCTATCATCGTTTTAATCGTTGGAGCTGCAAGTTACTATATTTTTAAATCAAAGAAACGTGGCAAGAAATGCATCGGATGTCCTTACTCCGGATGCGAATCCTGCCACTGTGATAAAAAATGATAAACTAGGCTCTAATAAGTCCGAATGCGTTAAGAAGAAGCAACGCCAAAAGTATCGGTGCTATAAACTTAACCATGACAATATACAATCTTCTTCGACCAAACTTCTCTCCATTCCTGGTAACTTCGTCTATTATCGTTTCAGGCTTTACAATCCAACCGACAAGAACACAGGTAGCTATAGCCACTATTGGCATCATGATATTGTTACTTAAGTAGTCCATCAAGTCGAGGATCTGACCTACTGTGCCATTTGGCAGCTTAAGCTCGAAATATAATTTATTATATCCCAGACATACAATTGTACCCACTACTAATGCGTATACTGACACCACGAGTGCAGATTTCTTTCTGGTCTGGCCAAGACTGTCCATAAAACTAGCCACTATTGCCTCCATAATAGAAACAGATGATGTCACAGCAGCAAACAATACTGTTATAAAGAATACTATTCCAAGAAATCTTCCAGCTATCCCCATTTCATTAAATATCTTAGGCAATGATACAAAAATAAGTCCCGGACCTGCTGAAAGCCCATCCTTTCCCATGAACACCACCACCGCAGGGATAATCATCAAACCTGCTAAAAATGCAACAAGAGAATCGAATAATTCTATCTGATTTATAGAACTCATAAGATTCACATCTTTCTTAACGTATGAACCATATGCAATCATAATACCCATCGCAACAGATATCGAATAGAAAAGCTGTCCCATAGCATCCATAATAACGCTGAGCAGCTTTCCAAATGTTAGTCCTGTGAAATCTGGAAGCAGATAAACCTTTAATCCATCGAGACCTGTGGTAATTACACCATCTACTTCCTTTTTTAAGGTCATAGAGTAGATAGCGATACCTACTATCATAATAAACAGCGCAGGCATCAGAATTTTACTATAGCGCTCTATACCGCCTTCTACTCCTAAATAAACTATTATGGAAGTGATAAGTATAAATATCAAAGAATAAATAATAGGTGAGATATCTGATGAAATAAACTCACCAAAGTATCCATCAGCTACAGTCGCTTTATCATTTCCTATAAGAAATGTACAAAGGTATTTTAGAACCCATCCACCTATAGCGCAGTAATATGGCAAAATAATAATTGGAACTATACAAGCTACTATTCCAAGCTTATCCCAGCCCTTGTGAATCAGACCGTATGCTGTGCGCGGACTCTGGCCTGTTTTTCTACCGATAGCCACCTCTGTGGTAAGCAGAGTGAATCCAAACGATAATGCCAGGATGATATAGCAAAGAAGGAATAGACCTCCTCCATTTTTAGCAGCCAGGTATGGAAACCTCCATATGTTTCCAAGTCCTACCGCACTACCTGCTGCCGCAAGCACAAACCCTAATTTCCCCGAAAAACTGCTTCTTTCTTTCATATAAGCCCTCTTTAAGTTTTTCTTCTTATTGTAGCATGCATTCGAGATACATACAAATGGTTCCTTGTGATAATAATCAAACTACAGAAATAACTGTCCCGGAAGTTTAAGCTTCTCTTTATGAGGAAATTCCTTGTCAAATTCTTCTGCAGCTGTTTCATCTACAAAGTATCCTGAAGGTGTTGCATACTCACCACTAACTCCATCAAAATATCCTGACACAAGCTCTTTACATAAGAAAAAGGATGCATCCTCTCCTTCCGGTAATCCATGGTATCTGATACCAAATTCACTTGCAGGCTTAAATCCACTTTTCCCATAGAAGTCGATATTCCCCTCAAAACAAACTGCTTTGAAACCGTATTCCTTTGCTTTTTCCAGCGAATAATCTAACAGGATTTTTCCATAACCTTTCCTTTTAAGCTCTGGTGTAATGCAGATTGGACCCATCGTACAGATTTCTATATTACTGCCATCATCTGACTTAATCACCGCTTTCATAAACATATTTTGGCCAATCAGTTTTCCGTCTAGTTCCATCACAAAATCAAGTTCTTTAACAAAAGCTGGATCATTTCTAAGCTGATTTAAAACATAATGTTCCAAACAGCCAGGTCTATAAACATTCCAAAAACTTTCTCTTACAAGATTCTCTACTTCTCTTTGTTCTTCTTTTTTCTCTAATCGTATTACTATATTTTCCATTTCTGATATATCTCCTACATGTTCAAATTTTTCGTTCTAACCAAAATCTCTCGTGATATAAGACTCTCTTTGTACAATTCTTCTCATGATCACTGCCATCTCATCCGGAGACTTTCTGTTCTTCTCCTCCATCCAGAGCTGAGCCACCTTAAAATATCCTGCAAGCATATAGCATAAGTTGTATTTATCCTCAGCTGTCATCTGATTCATTACCTTTTCCCATTCTTCTCTAGAAAGGTCCTTATACTTTGTTTTTAAAGAAACTTCCATGACTAAATCCAGCAAGTTATCCTCCAGCAAATACATGAGATGGGCTTTCTTAAGAAGCTTCATTTCTTCGATGTGCTTCTCCCAGAACAAAAAGTATGCGTAAGCAATCCCTTCCAGATCCATTCGATTTACCAAATTTACAATATCTGCGAAATCATCCATCAACTCGATGACGATTTTATTCATGATCTCATCTTTATAAGCAAAATATCTGTATAAGGTCCTTCTTCCGATATTGGCCTTCTCGGCGATTTCTTTCATTTGGATATCTTTGTAATCTTTATGCTTCAATAACTCCAAAGTTGTTTTCTTAATCAGCACATCCACTTCTTCATTCATTTTCTATACCTCTCGGACTTTCATTTTCTCTGATTGCTCTATTTTGTAGCTGCTAACCAGAAGATAGCACACGTGTGCCATACTTTCAACAGCTCGTGTCCATAATGGCACACATACATAAAACTGTGTCAGCATTTCGAAAAGGTATCAGGTCGCAGTTTGTGATATCTTTTTTATTTCTAAAACGTAAAAAAGGCTCCCAGGGGAATCCCTGGAAGCCTTGATTTTACTTGGGTTGGGCTGTTCGAATTTAATTCGATTTTATATTTACGCGAACTCAAGATGCTTCGCATCTTTCGTGTTCCGTCTGTCGCCGGAACACTTCATAGACAAAAATAGTCTGGAGAAAATGCAAGCATTTCTCCAGACTATTAATTTGTCTATTTGAGTTCGATGCTCGTTACTCGCAACTATTCAATGATAGTAGCTACACGACCTGATTGTATTTCTGTTTTCCTGTACTATCATGAATAGTCAGGCATCATCTACGTTTGAATCCATTTTCGATTATGCACAGAATCACACGATTTCGCATTATTAATCCAAAATTCGTTACATATCTGTTGCAAATTCACTCTTTTGTTGCAACCTACAGACTTGATCAATCTCATGACTCTTTCCTAAAGATTTTCATGTTCTTTGATAAGTGTTCTATAGATTCTCTCTTCTTACCTTCGGTCACTTCTGCGTATATATCCAT
>JAZRWF010000050.1:0-33999 GCA_045599565.1 Lachnospiraceae bacterium | reverse complement strand
CATGCTGAAATCTCTTCCCCGTTGCTTTTTCACCTGGAATAACGTCACAAAAGGCAATGCAAATGTATAGTTACCCCGAATCCGTTGCCATTTCACCTACACTTAAGCTACAAAAGGCAACGCAAATGTATAATTACCCCGAATCCGTTGCCTTTTCACCTACATTTAAGCTACAAAAGGCAACGCAAATGTATAATTACCTCGAATCCGTTGCCTTTCTACGCTATTTACCAAATAAACAAGTATCTTACACCTTCACCCAACCTAAAGCTACTTCCAAAAGATCTGCGTACACTCCCTCTCGACCTATTTCATTTAATATTTCATGTCTCATATCCTCGTAGAGTTCTACAGAAATATCATCATGTCCATATTTTCCATACTTCGCGAGAGTTCTGCGCACACCTTCTCCCATCTCTCCTACTGGATCCTTCGTTCCAGACGCAAAATGTATTGGCAGCTCCTTTGGAATAGCCGATATTACCTTCTTAGAGCATGCAGCTCTGGTAATCTCCACCAGTCCCTTGTAAGCCAGTACTGAAAATGTGTAGTTACACATATTATCCTTAAGATTCTCCTTTACTATCTCGACATCGCGAGTCAGCCAAGAATTTGACAGATCATCACCCTTCGAATCAAATGCATCATAGGAATCACCTGAAGCGGCACCACTTATCAGAGGCGAAATATAATCATTTCCCTTAAAAAGCTTTATAAACCCTATCAACGCCAAGCCAGCTGTACACTTTAGGTATCCCTCATCACCAGTACCAAGTATCAATGCACCAGACAAACGGGAAGAAGTCTCTGGATGAAGTCCTAAAAATGCTCTGGTAATATAGCTTCCCATAGAATGACCCATGACCAGACACTTTTTATCTGGAAATTTATCCATAATAGCCAGCAAATGCTTATTCACATCCTCCATCATGTAAAAGCCAGGATGCTTTCCGTGCATCTTTCCAAGAGCATCCCTTGAACCTGCGGTCTTTCCATGTCCGATATGGTCATGTCCCTCCACATGAAAGCCATTAGCTGCCAAAAAGGCTGCGAAATCCGAATATCTTCCAATATGCTCTGTCATTCCATGCACTAACAGGATGCAGCCTATAATATCCTCGTCTTTATCTGGCTCCCAGCTTCTTGAATAAATATCGCTTATTCCATCACTGGATTTAAATGTCCATTCCTGCTCTCTCACTTGTAATCCTCCACTATTATCTGAAGCTTTCTCTCGCCTCTAAATTCATTTATCGATGGCTTATAAATAATATCTATAACAGCATTTTTTAGCGGTTTTCCATTAATATATGACTCAAAACACCCTATACCATTCTTTTCATCAAATGTCTTCTTAAAGTTCTCTGGATCTGAAAATAAAATTCCTTCTATCCCGCCACCTGCATTACCAGTTCCAAAGACAAATTTCAAATACTTCTTTTCTTTTCCAATATAATTTATGGAAAGAACAGGAACCTTAAGCTGTGCAAAAAGCGGCTCAGGATTCCCCTCACCACATGGTTCCAGCATGTTAAGCTGTTCCACCAGCCTTATGTTTATATAGCTAAGTGGCATATCTACATCGATTTTTACCACTTCCACTAAATCATCCTCTGTCAAACTGCTGCTCTCATTCAGCAATGTGCGAAATCTTTCGATATCTGATACATTTAAGGATAAGCCCGCTGCCTGAGAATGTCCGCCAAAGTTTAAGAGCATATCCTTATGCTTCGAGAGCTCCTCAAACATATCGTATGCCGGAATCGACCTGGCACTGCCCTTTGCGAACTGCGATGTATTACATAAAACAATAACCGGTCTATAATACTCTCTTCTTATGTGACTGGCGACCAGACCACAGATGCTCTCATGAAGCGTAGGAATGTAAACCACCATTACCTTGTCTTCAGATATACCATTCTCCGAAATTACCCTTTTAGCCTCCTCATCGCCAGACTGCGTGAGGCTCTTTCTCTGCTCGTTAAGTGATACCAGCTCATCCGCCAAAGCCACTGCCTTCATCGGATCTAAGGTCGTAAGAAGCGATAAGGATTTCGTAGCATCCGCGAGCCTTCCGCTGGCATTTATACACGGTCCCAAAACAAAGCCCAGCTGATAAGTAGTCAGCTTCACTCCTGACAAGCCTTGTCTGTCTATAAGTGCCCTAAGTCCGATATTTTGGGTGTTTTCCATCTGACGGAGTCCTGCTGTGACTATAGCTCTATTCTCTCCTATCAGCGGCATTACATCACAAACAGTAGCAAATGCTGCAAACTGTAATAGATTATCTATAAACGCATGGTCCTTACCCAGCCTTCTATATAAAAGATCCATCAGCTTATATGCCACTACAGCTCCGCAGATATTTTTAAGTGGATACTCATCATCATCTCTGTGCGGATTTACTACTGCAGCCGCAAGCGGCAGCGTTTGAACCTTCTTTTGTCCCATCATCATAAAAGGAACCTGATGGTGATCTGTAACCACCACAGTTATCCCATAGTCAAGCGCCTGATTTATGGCGCCCATCGCTGCTATACCATTGTCACAGGTTATAATCAAATCCACTCCATCCTCGTGAGCCTGATTTACCAGATTTATAGACATTCCATATCCGTCCTCCACGCGATTAGGAATGGCATAGCTGACAAATGCACCCAGGTTTTCCAGTGCACTGTAAAGAATATATGTGGACATAACACCATCCACATCATAATCCCCAATTATTCTAATATGCTTTTCATTTACAATAAAATCTTTTATTATCTCACACGCTTTATCTGCATCCTTAAGTAACGCAGAGTCGTTAAAATCATCCGCAGAAGGATTTAAAAAGGCTCTGCAGCCATCCAGATCCCTTACCCCTCTGTTAGCCAAGATTCTAACCAAAACAGGGTCGACTGAAAGAGCCGACCCCATTTCTACATAATTTCCACCTATTCTTTTAAGAATCCAGTTCTTCAATAGCTGCTATAACCTCTCTATAAGCATCTTCAGTGAGTGTAAAATACTCTATGGCCTTCGCCTCATCATAAGGAGGATTCCTAAGAATCTCCGTTAGCTTAGCTGACACATCAGCCAGCTTAGTGAAGCCCATATTAGCAGTAACACCCTTTAAAGTATGTGCATCCTTAAAAGCTGCTGCGAAATCTCTGGCACTCATACTACCACGAAGACCTTCCATAGATTTATCATTCTTAAACAAATGAACCATCTTTATATAAAAAGGCTCGTTATCCATAAATCTTGCCAAAGTACCGCTCTGATCTTCGACAAACTTATCTAAAAATTCTTTACAAACCATTATTATGCACCCGCCTTTGCAACCATAGTCTCTGCTATCTCAAAGAATTGATCCTTGCATGCAGTAAAGGTCTCCATCATAAGTGGAGAGAACATACCGCATTCATTGTTTAATATCATATTGAAAGCAGTCTCATAATCATATGCAGGCTTATAGCATCGCTCCGTAACCAAGGCATCAAATACATCCGCCACACCGGTAATCTGCGCAGCAAGAGGGATTTCCTCTCCTTCAAGCTTTAACGGATATCCCTTTCCATCCCAACGCTCGTGGTGATACATAGCCACATCATAGGCACACTTTAGGTATTCACTGTCTCTAAATTCCACACTTTCCTGAATTATCTGACCGCCGAATACAGTGTGCTTCTTCATATAGCTGAACTCTTCATCTGTAAGCTTTCCTGGCTTCGTAAGAATAGCATCACCTATAACTATCTTTCCTATATCGTGCATAGCTGATGTAACTACGTACATATCCGCCTGCTGTCTGGTAAGCGCAAGCTCAGGATGCTTTTCCATAAGATAGTCACACATAATACTTACAAAGGTCTTTACACGTTTTACATGCATACCAGATTCCATGTTACGGCTCTCTACTATGTTTGAGATAGACTCTATAAGCGAGGCATTTATTGCCAAAAGCTCTTCATTTTGCTTTGCAATCTTATCCTCTAAGCCCCTCTCATATTCGCGAAGCTTTATAAGATTTCCTACACGTTTAGCCACAATATTTCTTTCAAATGGCTTTCTGATGAAATCAGATATGTCGTAATTGAAGGTAATAGCCTCAAGCTCCTTCGTCTTATCCTCACCTGTGATAATAACTACAGGAATCTTAAGATATTCTGGGTAATTCTGACGCTCTAACAGAAATGCCTGACCATCCATAACAGGCATTACTAAATCGAGCAGAATAACCTCTACATCCTCATGGTATTCAGCCAGCAAGTCCAAAGCTTCCTGTCCATTTTCAGCATAAAGTGCCTCAAGACTGTCAAACATGTGTCCAAGGACCATGCGATTTATTTCCACATCATCTACAATAAGGATTTTTTTCATATAATACTTCTCCGTATAATACCACAGCGCCGCACGCTTCGCGGACAACGCTATGGCCGAACTATAACACTACGCGGATGTTTCCCTTATACTAAGCAAGAGCTGCTGTGATAATAGCCATAGAGTAAACCTCGATGGCGTTGCAGCCACGGCTAAGGTCATTTACTGGTGCGTTAAGACCTAAAAGGATAGGACCATATGCCTCGAAATTACCCAGACGCTGAGCAATCTTGTAGCCGATATTACCTGCATTAATATCAGGGAAAATAAAGGTGTTAGCATAACCTGCTACTGGTGAATTAGGACACTTTGTACGAGCTACACGTGGTGAAACAGCTGCATCGAACTGAATCTCACCCTCCATAGGGAACTCAGGATATCTCTCCTTAGCCTTAGCACAAGCATTTCTTACCTTATCTACATCCTCACCCTTTCCAGAGCCAAGAGTAGAGTAGCTAAGGAATGCAACCTTTGGATCTACACCAAATATCTTAGCACATGCAGCGGTCTCACCTGCGATTTCAACGAGCTCATCCTCAGTAGGATTAATATTGATAGCACAGTCACCCATAGCAAGAACCTCGTTCTCACCTGTAGCACCGCCACGAACAAGAATAAAGCAAGAGCTTACGATCTTATTACCTGGCTTAGTCTTGATAATCTGAAGCGCAGGACGAACAGTATCCGCTGTAGAATAGGTAGCACCACCTAAGAGCGAATCAGCTACACCCATCTTAACCAGCATGGTTCCAAAGTAGTTAGGAGCCATACAGGTCTTTCTAGCCTCCTCTGGAGTAACTCCCTTAGACTTACGAAGCTCGCAGAAAAGATCCACCATCTCATCCATGCGATCATAGTTCTTAGGATCGATAATCTCTGCTCCATTGATATTGAAGCCTGCATCCTCCGCTGCAGCTAAAATCTCATCCTTGTCACCTACTAAGATAGGACGAAGGAACTTTGCGCTGAGCAAACGGCTAGCTGCCTCCAGAATACGTGGGTCTGAACCCTCTGTGAATACAATTGTCTTAGGATTCTTTTTAAGAATCTCAATCATCTGACCAAAACCAAACATCTCATTTTTCTCCTTTATATAAAATAAATTTTATAACTATTTTTAGCAGCTCTATTTCTTAGAAAAGAACTTGCTTCGATATCCACCACCACTGCTTGAGCTGGTATCCTTGATATCCTCTGGCTTCTCCTGCTCATGACCTGTAGCCAGATTAGCATTTAATCCTGCTATAGCCTTATCTATGATAGAGACAGCCTCTTCCTCATCATAATCCTTCAGTCTGTCCATAGAAAGATTCACATATCTTCTGGTAGTCTCAGGTATATCATAATCCTTCAGGCTGGCAAGCTTTTCATTCGCATCCTTGAGCTTAAAGTTCGTTATATCGTCCTTAACATACAAGAGGCGTGCTGTAATCTCAGCCAGCGAAATAGGAGGATGAACACTCTTATCTCCAGTGTCAAGGTCACGCTCCATAAAGGTGAGGACTCGCTCAATAAGCACCATAGCCGAATCCTCTTCACCATTTTCCAGCTTCTTTTTTACCTGTCTCATTCGACCGGAGATTTCCTCATCGAGCTGATAGCGAAGCACCTCATCTGCCTTTGAAATAGCCGGCTTAAACTTTCTCTCCTTCATGTCCTCGAAGATGGCTGTGATTCTGCCATAGAGCTCCTCCTGCTCCATAGGCAAAACACCCAGTCTCTTAAACACCTGATCTATACGATTTCGAAGATCCGCACCATCGAAAGGCTTCGTTATATAATCCATGATGCCTAGCTTTGAGCCTTCTATTACAGTACCCGCATCCTTTCTTCCTGTAAGAAATACCACTGGAACTGTTACACCATTTTCAAGTGTTCTGATTTCCTTTAAACACTCTATGCCATCCATAATAGGCATCATGACATCCATGAGAATAAGGTCAACATTCTCTCTGTATAGATATTTAATGGCACGTCTGCCGGTAAGCATCGGAACCACATCGTATATATCCTTCAACTCCTGCTCTATGGTCGCTAAGTTTACTGGCTCATCATCTACAGCCATTATTTTCATTCTTTCCATCAGAATTACCCCAATTTCTCTAGCATGTCCGAAAGCTGATGCAATGCATCCTCTGCACCGTCATCATCGTACATCTTGTATTTCATCTTTACAGTATTTAAAATCTCCTCATATTGAGGCTCTACATCATAGCACAAAAGCTTATCTACCATCTCAGCAGCCTCCTTTGACATAAAGGATTCAGAGAGGAAAATAATATCCATAACAGCCTGTGCAAGTGAAGCATTAGTAAGTCCTGGAAGCTTTTTCTCCTCAGAGGCCTTAGCCTCTGACTTCTTCTTGTCCAGCACTCGTCCTATCTCATTTAGGATAAGCCTGTACTTTGTCTCCAGATCATCATGGTTTTCTACGATAAAGTCGTATCTGCCCTCCTTAGCGGCGAATTCATGCTCCTTCGCATCTGCTGAGAGGAAGTTAGCACCTATATTGGCTGAAGTACTCTTTAAACCATGAACGATTATCTCGTAATTATGCCAATCCTTGGTCTCCACCAAAGGAGTAAGCTGTTCAATCTTCTCGAGTCCCTCCATATAGTATAGCTCAAGAAGTTCAAGATATGCATCCACTCCACCGCCTCTGGCCTCTACGCCGGCACGAACATCCACGCCTTCCATCCAAAGCTCTGCCAACTCATCCTCTGTGTAATCAGCAGGTGTAATCTCAGCTGAATCATTGAATACCTTCTTATCATCAGGCACAATTTTTAGCATAAGATTATACACAGCCAGCTTTTCGACAGGCTTTGTAATAAACTCATCAAAGCCCTTTGAAAGGAACATCTCCTTAGCGCCACCGTAGGCATTAGCAGTGAGTGCCACGATAGTAGGATGTAAATTCTGTGGATCAAAGTACTCTCTGATATGACCCGTCGTCTCCACACCATCCATCTGCGGCATCATGTGATCCATAAAGATAATATCGTAGTACTTCTCCTTAATCAGCTCAAGAGCCTCGATACCGCTTTGTACAGAATCTATCTCAAAGCCATACGGCTCGGCCATCGCCTTAGCCACCATGATATTAACCTTGTTATCATCTACGATAAGAAGCTTCATACCATCAGCTGTGAACATGCGGGTTTCCTTAGGTGTCTCCTCCGCCTTAACAGCAGCCTCACTCACAGGTGTTGCATCCACGATATCGTAGGTAATTCGAATAGTAAAGGTGGTTCCCTGACCGTAGATAGAGCTTACATCTATCATACCGCCCTGCAACTCTACCATCTGCTTCGTGATAGAAAGACCCAGACCAGAACCCTCCACTGATTTATTCTTAACCAGATCCACCTGCTCGAAATCTCCAAAGATTCGACCTAAATCTTCTTCCTTAATACCTATACCAGTATCTACAATCATTATAGTAACTGCTATTTGACCCTCGTCGGTAACTGATCCAGCCACATCTAATCGAACATAGCCTTCATTCGTGAATTTCAAGCCGTTATTTATAATATTAATCAGCATTTGGCGGAGCTTTCCGGCATCACCGTTTATAACACTTGGCAGGCTCTCGTCAAAGTCGTACTTAAGTGCAAGACCTCGCTTAGCAGCCGGGATTTTAAGGAGTGTTATCACATCCTCTGTCACTTCCTTCAGTGAGAAATCATCCTTGACGATTTCCATCTTACCAGCTTCTAGCTTAGAGTAATCCAAAATATTATTTACAAGATCAAGCAGACTCATGGAAGCCTTCTTAATCGTGACAGCCATATCATAAACCTTACGGCCTCGGCTCTCTTCTATGATAAGCTCTGAGAAGCCTACAATAGCATTCATAGGTGTTCTAAACTCATGAGAGACAGAAGCCAAAAACTGCGACTTAGCCATATTGGCCTCATCCGCACGCTGCTTTTCAATTCTAATTCGCTCCATCATCTCCATCATGTCCGTCATATCGTTAAACATGAGGGCATATCCCTGTACAGTATTGTCTGTACCGTAGATAGAGGAAACCTGAACGTAATAGCGTCTGCCGTCATAGAGCATCTCAGCACGCTCTCCGGGAGCCAGCTCCGGCAGCTCGAAATTAGGGAGATTCTCTAATGTAACCCCCAGATAATCCTTGATATTAGGAATCATGGTGACAGCCGCACCGTTATAGTAAATAACTTCGTTATACTGATTCAGCGAGATAACAGCGCCATCGATAGCATCGATAGCAGCCTTAGCAGCCAGACCTACCATATCGATACCCTGGTTTCTCCAAGAGGTAAACGCCAGGATACAGAACACCCACGCCACCACAGTCATCGTGTTATTATAGATATGCGGCAGTATATTGGCCAGCAAAAGAACCGCATATAATATGAGTGCAATATAGATATAAAGAATCTGTCTCAGCTGCTTTCTAGCCTGCGCAGAGGAATTTCTCTGATGGGTAACTACTATCATTCCGATAGACATTATTCCAGGGAGAATTACACATACGAGCCAGAACAAAAAACCTGCCATACCATAAATCTGGTCTAGGACAAGAACACCACTTTTGTATACGAACCAGTTTCTGAGATAGAATACTCTGCCTACTATGCCATCCAACACGTGACATACCACTATGGCTCCATCCAGCATGAATAACATCCAAAGATATACCTTTGGAATATTTATTCTACAGATAGTGGCTGTAAAGTCCACTATACAGAGATAGAATATGACTACACCTAGAATCATAATGGTGCGTCCTGCATGAGTCATTGCATAGTTTCCATTCGCCAGCATCTCCACCAGAATACCCAGATTAGAGATACCACAGCCATAGAGAACCTGTATGAGCTGCTTTTGCTGACCCTTGGCATAACCGCTTCCCTGCTGTCCTAAAACGAAAATGGCAGCAAAGTCCACCGCGATAGTGACCAGTTGAAAAACTATATATGCTATTTGATAATTGTTCATCGATACTAAGTTATTCATCTAGATATCTCTTCAATATAATCAAGCACCCGCTTTGCATCATCTCCTGTCAAGAGAACAGTCTTTGCAGAAGAAGCCTTGCACGGCAAAAGTTCATAATCTACAGCTGTATTGACATCACCTGCTGCAGGCAATGTCACTCTGACTATAGCAGTCTTTTCTATAGTCTGATTGAAAATAAAATTCCCAAGCGAATAAAAAATAGGTCTGTCCTTATAATATTCTACCGGCTGCAGACAGTGACTGTGCATTCCAATAACCGCATCAGCCCCTGCATCGATAAGACCATGACCTATCATCACCTGATGGTCTTCCAAATCCAAGGTTCTCTCTTTCCCCCAGTGAACAAAGGCAAACACATAGTCACAGCCCTCATCCTCTTTCAGCTCTTTTATACGCCTAAAGAAGTCAGCCGGATCATAGGTACAAAACAGTCCTGGCTTCGAGCTTACCACATTCCACGAATAAGTAGGTATAACTCTGCTGGCAGCCAAAAAGCCTATTCTTAAGCCTTCTGCCTCAAGCACTACACCCTTTGAGGCCTCATCCAGACTAAAGCCTGCCCCTGTGTGAGCGATGCCTGCCTCATCCAATGTCGCGATGGTATCCTCAAGTGCATCCTTTCCAAAATCCAGGACATGATTATTCGCGATGCCTGCCACATCCACTCCCATATCCTTTAACACATTCACATACGATGGATCCACTCTGAATGTAAACTGCTTGTCGGGAGCCTGCTCACCCCTTAGGCTGTAGCAGAACTCATTATTCACCATAGTGATATCAGCATTTGACAGTACTTCTAAAAGACCTTCATCTACCACTCCGAGTATGCCTGACCTGTCATAGTTAGGTCTAACATAATCCGAAAGCTCCACATCTCCCGTAAACACTATCGTAACAGGCTGTGGCTGTGGTTCTGGTGTCGGCTCTGGGGTAGGCAAAGCAGACGGCTCGACTACAGGCTCTTCACTAGGTGCCAAAGGCTCCATACTCTCCTGCACCACAGGTACATTTGAGACGTTATTATTTTTATTATATCCGTTAAAATACCAGACCCCCAAAAGACCTAAAAGAATAAGTCCAAGCACGAGATCTGCCAAAAGAATCTTCTTTCCCATACTGTTGATATTTTACCAATATTAGTATATATTGGCAAGGATAAATTATTAGCGAGGTATATCTTATGAACCTTCCAAAAGACCCATTTATGCTGCTGTCCTTTATAAACACCCAGCTGCGCGACCATTACAGTGACCTCGAAGCGCTTTCAGAGGATTTTGACGTTGAGACAATAAAAAACACCCTGCAAAATGCAGGGTATGAGTACAAAAAGGAATTCAACCAATTCCGCTAACAGTTTTCATCCAAATACTTAGCCATAGCTCTGGCTGCCCTTCCTCTGTGGCTTATGGCATGCTTTTCTTTGGCAGGAATGGATGCAGTGGAATAATTAGTTCCCGGCAGATAAAAGATAGGATCATAACCGAAGCCACCGCTGCCCATCGGCTCATAGCCTATCCAGCCCTCCACGATACCTCTTTCAGTATGTCTTGTGCCGTCTGGTAAAATGCAGGCCATAGCGCACACGAATCTGGCAGCTCTCTCCTGCTCACCCTTTTTACCCTCCAGAAGCTCAATAAACTTTGCATTCTTTATCTCGTATGGAGTATCCTCTCCCATGTATCTGGCGCTGTGCACACCCGGCTGATTTCCTAAGGCTTCGATTTCAATGCCCGAATCGTCAGCTAAAATGATAGCCTCTGGCATGAGCGCATGTAAGGCCTCACACTTTATCATCGCATTGTCTTCATAGGTTTCACCGTTTTCGTCGATATCCGGATTAAAGCCAGCCTCCTTCATCGAGATAACCTCATATTTATCACCAAGGATTTCTCTTATCTCCTTCACCTTGTCCTTATTCCCTGTTGCGAGCAAGACTTTCATTCTTAACCTCCGTAAAAACCACATCTATAACACTGCTTAAATACTTATCCGAAGACAAATTCTTACAATCCTCATCACTTGTGAGATATCCCATTTCTACCAAAACAGCTGGTATCGGACAATTCCTCAGTATATAATCGTCATCCCCCACCACTGGTCCTCTGACGTCTATTTTAGCATTCTTAAGACTATCTACTATGCCATCCGCCAGATCAAAAGATCCGTCCTTCTGCGCCGCCTTATATTTTACCACTGCACCAGACATATCACTTTTTCTTCCACTGCTCGTAGAAGCGCAGTGAAGTGATATAAAAAAGCTGCCTCCCTGGGATGCCTCATATACCCTGTCCTGATCATCTACAGACACATCCTCATCTCTTATCATATAAGGAGTGATACCCAAAGCCTGAAGCTCCTCGTCTGCAGCTATCAGCTCATAGAGCATTTTCGCAGCCTTTAAATCTATTTTCGATTCCATAAGGCGCTTTGCCACACCTTGGCTTCCATGGTCTTTCCCACCATGACCGGCATCGATTATTATTCTAAGAGCATTTTCATCAAATGTCTCCTCTGTATTCTCAGCAAATGTCTCCTCTAGCTCTAAAGAAGCTTCCTCCAAAGGTGCTTCCACAGTTTCATCCCAGTCCGGCAAAGGCTCAAGCGACTGCGTCACCTGTGGCGGTTCCTCCAGCTTTTGATGCCAGGCGACATCCTCATAGGCTGCATCATACACGAAATAACATAGTGCCAGCGACATAGCCGTAAAGAGAACAGCCAAAAACGTATAAATATCATGTCTTATCTTATTCAACGACTATCTCCCTACTGTAACACTTCAGGCAAAGATTACCCTTTATACTGCTTTCTACAGAAGACCAATCCTTGCCATTTGGACTGATATACCCTACTCCATCAGATACTATTATCGCACCATTATACTCATTTTCGCTATCACATTCCACCGCCAGAGGCTTCTTGCTGTCCAGCGTATTTATAGCCAAAATAACAGCGAATCTCTCCCCCTGTGAAACCTTAACACTATTCTCAAAATCTATTGTGTAATAGCCAGACCCGTTTATACTTCCCTGAGCCACCTTTTTCGCATTTGAAAGTGAGCTAACCGATGTATAATCCTTTACAACATACAGCTCATACTCTGTATTTTGGCCCACGGTATAAAAGCCTGCTGCACACAGCATTTCATCGGATTTCGCGGTGTAAACATTTGCGCCATAAGCCTCTGACATACCGTAGCCCACCTGACCCAGCCATCCACAAAGGTCTGTCTGATATATATTGTCATAGTTATTGGCAGGCGCCACCTTTACATAAGATACACCCTGGTTTCCTATGAGCGAATCATAATATGAGACGTAAAACACGCCCTTATTTCCAAACTCTTCTCCCCAGCTATTCTGGCAGATAAATGCTCCATCCGCAGGAGCCTCCCCTTTAAAATTAGACTTTGAATAATAGTCGTCCCAGCCTATGATAACCACCTCATGATTAGGGTCATCCGAGCCATCATAGTAATATGCATTTCGGTCTTTGTTATAATATGCAGATTTATCACCTACCGACAATGCCGGATCTATATAAACCGAGCTAGTTACGCCTCCGTATCTAAAGACATCCCATTTAATCTCAGTTATATTCTCAGAATTTAGGAACACTACCTCCTGAAGATGGTAGTCCACATCGTCTCTGTTCTCCAGCACTGGCCCCTGCCACGACAGGAAATATGCGACAGCCATAGTGTATTCTCCGCCTTTTCCATCTGCCTCATCCCATCTCGAAACAGAATTTAGCATATGATCTACTGAAAAGCTTGTCTTAGGAAACGGCAAAAGTCGGCTTTCCATGGCCTCCACAGCCGCATATGCCCAGCAGGTCGCTGTATTGCCCTGATTTCTTATAGTGGTAAGCTTATTGTTATTTCTCAAATCAAATGTACTTGGCAGCTCGCCCCTTTGCACATTCTCCAGCTTTACCGTATGAGTCTCCTTGTCATAGTGATATTCATAGCCCAAGTCCTTGCAAAGGTCCGGCAAAGAAATATATATATCCTTCTTGTAAATGACAGGGGCCGCCAGCATAACTAAATCATCACCATTTTCAATGCCGTTTATCTCACCCACTGTAAACTCATACATAGTATTTCCCACCTGCATTATAGCAGATTCCTCAGAGGTTCTATAGCATGCGCCATACAACACTGATTTTATAAAATCTGAGGACGCCAAAGGTACCATATTTGCAGAGAAAACAATCTCTGCCTTTGAGGTATAGTCCTCCCCATTGACAGAGATAAAGTAATCCATAGTATCATTGATATTCTTGGACATAAGAGGATAAAATACTTCCTTTTTAATCTCAGCTCCTCTAAACTGACGAACCAGGCCGTATCTATCAGAAAAATTATTGAATTTTAGATGCGCAAGTATAATAAGCGCAAGAGCGAAAATAAAATATTTTTTTGAAAATCTCATGTTAGCCTTTTTTAGGTTTCTCTCCCATATACTGATACAATCTAGTCTGAATCATACCATTATATATCTTTCGGTTCTTATCAGCACTTCTGCCGACAGCATTTTCCACATCTGGATGCGAGCTGATAACGAACATACTCCAGCTTGGAAGTGCCTTGTAAGCCTTGCCAAGTGCAGCATATAGCTCCCTGGCTGACTCTATATCCTCAAGCCTCTCACCATACGGAGGATTAGTTATAATAAATCCATATTCACCATCAGCCTTAAAATCCCTTACATCTCTGACGCCAAATTTAATCATCTTATCAACGCCTGCATTTTTAGCGTTAAGTCTGGCAATTTTTATAGCCTCTGGGTCTATATCATAGCCTTCGAGTACTGCAGCTTTTGAAAGATCTATAGCATCCTTTGCTTCTGAAACAGCATCCTTCCAAATCTGCCTATTAACCAGATTCGTCCATGTCTGAGCTGTGAAACGACGATTAAGCCCAGGAGCCTGATTCGTAATCATAAGTGCAGCCTCCGTGAGAATAGTACCGCTGCCACAGAAAGGATCCATAAGGATTCGTCCCTCCTTAAACGGAGAGAGCATAATGATACCACTGGCAAGAGTCTCTGAAATAGGAGCAGCTCCCATATATGTGCGATATCCTCTTTTATGCAAAGGGTCCCCTGAGGTATCAAGCCCAACCGAAAACTCATCCTTGTTTACAAATATTCTAACTGGATAGGAAGCACCTGTCTCATCGAAATGTGAAATTCCATAGGTGGCAGCCATAGAGGCTACCATAGCCTTTTTTCCTATAGACTGAAGATCTCTAGGTGAATGCAGTGCTGACTTTATAGTGCTGGCCTTAGTAACCCAGAACCTTCCGTCCTTAGGTATATAGGAAGCCCAGTCTATCGCCTCTATCCCCTCGTAATACTCCTGAAAAGTCTTTGCAAAAAAACGCCCCACCTCAAGAAGTACTCTCTCAGCAGTGCGTAAATGTAAATTCGCTAAGGCTATAGCCTGTGCATCTCCAGTAAAGCTTACTCTTCCATCCTCTACACGGCTAACCTCATATCCTAAATCTGTAATTTCTCTTTTTAATACTGCCTCAAGTCCGAAATGACAAGGGCAAACTAATGTAAATGTTTTTATCATGCACTAAGGCCTAATTTCTTATCCTTATCTAAAGTAAAATCCTCTGGAAGCAACAAGCCGATATCAGTCTTCTGCACCATAGAAGAAATAATGGCATCATCAGTCTTATTCATCTCGCTCTGAAGCTCTGACATTCTCTCCTCGCGAGCATCCTTTCTGTCAGATATCTCATTATTCATAGCCTGATAGCTGATACGACCCTCTCTATATAACCTTTGTATCTGAGCATCTGTATAACCAGTCAAGCTATTCACCTGTGCCTTAGAAGCTTCTTTAGCTTCTTCTTCCTTGCGGGTAGCTTCCTCTCTGGCCTCCTTAACTGCGTTTTCCTTTTCCTCAGCCTTTTTATCCTCGGCAGCTTTTTCCTGATCTGCCTTTTCCTGCTCGATACGTTCCTTAACTGGAGAAGCCTTCTCTTCAACTAAGTCATCAGAAGGGCGGACTGCATCCAAAGACCTACCTGGCCTACTAAAAGCCTGATATGCCTGATATGGAGAATATGCACTTGTCTGCATTCCTATAAGCATCCTACTTTCCCTTCTAAATTATATAAAGATAGTAGCTACATTATAGCGCGATGCTTTTTCACTTGTCAATAGTGATATCATCAATAAAAGCCATACAAATACGGATTATAATAGTTAATAGGCTGGACACCCCACTTATATTCCGCTGAGGTTCCCACTCTGTCATAAAGATTATAGGCTTTAACCACTATATTGGCATAGGTGCTGCTTACTGGCACCGACAAAGTTATCGAATTCGGCGAGTCTATCATATATGGCGAGCTCTCCGGCCACACCTGCGGATTCGTAAAGCTTGCTCCACCATCTAAGCTATAGGAAAACATCATAAGCGGACTGTCAGGTTCTGTGGCGGTCAGGCTGATTTTAAGCTTTGAGCCATCAGCGGAAACCGAATCTATTACCACAGTAGGCGGTGTCAAATCCTCCTTAGCGTATAAAAGATTACTCTGTGTGTAATTTTCTTTATTTCCAGTATAGCTGACTCCCAGCCTCTGCGATGAAAGTCCAAAATACTTCGCAATAGCATTCGCGTCTGCCGCGCCAAATCTAGCCATAGCCAGATCACTGTTCACATAATCCTTATCCTTTGCATTATCTACGTGAGCATGCTCCAAAATAGCTGATGCAATGCCATTTTCAACACCATATCTGAGAATTCCGTAGTATTCACCCTGATTTCCAGAGCGAGTCTTTATTCCTCTGTTGTGAAGTCCCAGGGTCTCCCACTCACCTAAAACCGTCTTTGCATAGCCATAGGCAAGTCTGTTTTCATCTCCACTCTGCGGTATCCATACCTCCGAGCCCCACTTGTCATGGTTTTCAGATGCGTTGAAATGTAAAGAAACCAAAATATCTGCATTCACAGATTTAGCATACTTTACTCTATCTTCGATGGACATATTATCCTCTGCAGAGGCGTGCGTGAGATACACCTTTACATTGTCATAGAATTCGAGCTGAGCCTTCATGGCTGCAGCAGTCTTCATGGTCAGATACTTTTCCTTAGTTCCGTAATCAGCACCCTCATTTGTCCCGCCATGTCCAGGATCTATAACGACCACCAGCTCCTTACTCGGACTCTGGCTTGTGTTTCCTATCTCTCCTGGCTTCTGACTTGGCTGCGGCGATGCACCCACCTGTCCCTCTATCGTTATAACGCCCTCAGTCGTTATAATGGTTTCCTCAGGAATATCCGAAGGAGCTGGGCTGGCACTATCCTGCGGCTCCTTGCTTACCTCTGAAAGAATAGATGGATCCTTTTCAAAATGCATATAATCCTTAAGGGATTTATAATCTCCACCCCAACCCCAGCCATAGCTTGTAAAAAGCTGGTATGCCAGATCATCCTTGTCTATGCAATACTCTCCATCTCTTTCCTTTACATAATCCTTTGCAATGGCTGGCGAAACATAATCCGACCCATCAGACTTTTTCTTGACATAAGGATTGTAAATAGGATTTATATCTACAGCCAGACCATAAGCATGATTTGAAAGTGTCGTAGTTCCAGCCACCACACGATAGTTAAAGCCGCAGGAATTATTCGCCTCCATACTCTTTATATCATCTGCACCGAATTCATCGACTAATGCGACCAGTCCTATAGGATATCTGGCCTCATAAAGGCCTTGGAATATATCCACTACCTCCTGTGCCACCACCTTGTGTACTATTATTTCTCCATCCTGATCATTCCCGTCGAAATCCACATACCTAAGCTTTACATAGGCCAAATCGTTCAGACTTACTATTACCCCATCACTTACCTTAGGATATGAGGAGCCTATCATCTTCGACTTAACATCCACAGGGATATCTGTGTAATAGAAATAATCCTCTATTCTTACTGGTTTTTCCGGCTGAACATAGGTATTTAAATCCAACTGGCCTAAGTCAGCCGCAGCTGCTGTGGCTGTAGCCTCTGGCGATGGAGACGGTGACAGCTTATCTATCACCCCGCTTTTTGAAAGCGTCACAGCAAAAGCAGCTATAGCCACCGTGAAAATGGTAGCTATAGCCAAACCAAATAATAATTTTATCAATGAAGTACTTTTCAATCCTGTGGGTCCTTTATTATTCTCTTAATAACTTCTACTGATTCTTCGATACCATAGCTGCTAGAATTCAGGCACAGGTCATAATTGCCTGCATATCCCCAAATTCTGCCTGTGTACCTATGGTAATATGCCTCATGCTTCGCATCCATTTTAGCCACGGCCTTTAGAGCCTTTCTATAAGACGCAATCTGCTCAGTCTGCATGAGATGCCTAGCCCTTATATCTACAGGCGCGGTGATATAAATGCTGACGTGCGGAATGTGGCTATTTGCCAAAATGGCATCTGCGCATCTGCCAACCACCACAAAGTCCTCCGTGCGTGCTATCTCGCATAGGAATTTGCTGATATTAAAAAACTCAGCATCTGCGGCTGGAAGACCATGAAATCTAGAAAACTCTCTAAGATGTCCAGACTTACTCCTTCTTACACGATCTGCGTGCTTTAAAAGCAGGGCATACTTAGGATCTGATTCAGCCTTTTCCTCCAGCCACGCCAAATCCTTTTCCTTATTCATTCTGGCCATAAGATTCTTTAATACATCAGTGTCATAAAAGTTTATCTTAAGATTTTCAGCCAGTGCGAAGCCTATATCTGAGCCGGCAGAGGAATGTGATCTGCTGATACAAATGATGAGATGATCATCCTTAGACCTTTTTCCACTCGAGAAATTAGTTTCATTCAGTCCTGCTACCTGCTCATTTATTATCTCTACTGAATTAAAGCCATTGCCCTTCTTTTTTATATCCTTAAGAATGGCACTGTACTCGTTCAAAAGAGTATTTTTAATCTTTTTATCCGGAATAGTTCTAATCATATTCGATATAGATGCAAGCTCCGCCCTAAAGGTGTAGCTTTGCTTTTCTGCCGTAATATTTAAAACTATATCGCTGATATTTTTTTCTCTTTCACCGCCGAACACACGCCCTAGATTCGAACCAGTTACCTCAAATGCTTTTTGATCCAAATCATAGATTCGATTAGCCAGCTTTACATAAAAATTTTCCTTATTCTTTGACATACAAACACCTTCTTACTAAAGCATAAAGAGTACAGTATCTAGTAAGAACACTGGCCCGAGTATAAGTACCGCCCAGCCCACATACGAAAAGAATGCCGGCATTCTGATACCATTTTCATCACTGATAGACTTAACCATAAAGTTAGGCGCATTTCCAATATAGGTACCCGCACCCATGAAAACAGCTCCGCAGGAAATCGCGGTAAGCATCTGTGTAGTAACCATTCCCACAGAGGTAAGAATACCCTCTGTCGCACCGAGTGTGCCCGCCGTAGTGAGGAAAACGAGATATGTAGGTGTGTTGTCCAAAAAGCTAGACAAGGCTCCTGTCGTCCAGAACATCTGCCACGGAGCAGTTATTCCAAGACTAGGTCCCATAGACTTAAGTATCGCAAGAGCAGGCTGCATGGTAATAAAAATACCTACGAATAAAACAGCCACCTCCTTAATAGCAGCAAAGTTAAAGTGATTTGCCTTTCTTATATCTG
The DNA here is from genome assembly GCA_045599565.1 of Lachnospiraceae bacterium. GTDB lineage: Bacteria > Bacillota > Clostridia > Lachnospirales > Lachnospiraceae > Pseudobutyrivibrio. The sequence goes on along the minus strand of JAZRWF010000050.1, from coordinate 14,968 downwards.
CTGAAGTAGTTTTAAAGGATAAAACAGTAGCCGCCAGAATAATAGCTATCTCTATCATAGCAGGATATGTAAAGGTCACTTCGCCTAAAATGTGCAGACCAGCCACAGCGCCATCATTTGTCTGAAAAGCTGCCATGGACGGCAAAAGTCCCGAAAGCACTACAGCTATCACTATCATGATAAGGAATATAATATTATGAGCACCCTTTATCCTTACAGTGGTTCCAGCCTTAGATATGTCAGGCATAAAGCCCTTGGCTATGTCTCTGTAATAAAAATGCTTATCTATAATACTAAACACGAAAAGAAGCACTATCAGGTTCGTAAGAAGTATCGGGAATAATCTAAGACTCCATGCAAATGGTACGCCCCTCATAAAGCCCATCAAAAGCGGTGGGTCACCGATAGGTGTCAGTGAACCTCCCATATTCGAAATCATGAATATGAAAAACAGCATTATATGGGTCTTTTTCTTTCTCCAGCTGTTCATCTTTATGATAGGTCTGATAAGGAGCATGGATGCTCCTGTAGTACCTATGCAGCTAGAAAGAAGTGCTCCGAAGAACAAAAGTATTACATTTACTCTAGGTGAGCCAGCCAGGTCACCCTCTAAGGTTATATTACCCGATACACAAAACAGTCCAAAAAGCAGAACAATGAAGGTGATATAATCACCTATCATGCACTCTAAAACCGTCTCTGCGGCCTCATGTGCTCCATGGGTAATAGCAAACGGAATAATAAACGCAAGAGATAAAACCGCCACCACTAAAGGCTGGTTTTTCTCCCACCACTCAGGTCTGACAAGTGGTCCGAGGGCCACGAAAAGCAACAAAACAGCAAACGGTATACATAAACCAAGCTGCATTATAACTCACCTCTTATCCTAATAATTATTCAATACTTCCTTTAGGTATTCCTTGTACTGAGCCACTACATTTGCTGGTCCATCCAGCACTAAATCAGGCCCTATACTGGTAACCCAGCCAAAGAACTGCGGGCTCACAGAGACATTTGCTGAAGCCTTAAAATATCCATCCTTGCCAGGAATTATCATAACGTCTTTGCCAAAGCGGTCTATGATAACTCCAGCCAGAGAATCCTTGCACCTTAAGGTCACTTTCTCATCCTGACCTGAGAACATGCCAAACATGCTCTTTGAATAGCTTGGAAGGTCAAACTTTTTAAACTCATCCTCACCCAAACGCTTTTCATCCAAAAGTGTGGCCTCTCGCATCTTATCCACTCTAAAATGCTTAATCTTACCTGCATCTGCATCAAAGGCGATAAGATAATAATTTTCATCATCCCAGCTTAAGGTCCAAGGGCTCACCTTATAGGTTTTGCCGTCATGGCGCACCACCTGCTTTTTCTCAGGCGTCCACTCCACATACTTAAACTCGATCATCTTGTTCGCAGCCAATGCAGAATGAATAGCATCCACTACATAATAAATCTTCTCATTATCTGCCTTTGGTCTGTTGTAAATGAAGACCTGTCTCTTGAGCTGGCTTTCAGTATACTTATTCGCAAGTCTTTCCAGCTTTGTGATAAGCTCCTCAGATTTTTTAGCAGTGATGAACTTGGACGAAGCCACTGCATCCACCAAAAGCTTAAGCTCAGGAATCTCAAATGTGCGGCTGGCCACATAATAGCCGCTGTTCTTTCCCTTAACCTGCTCAATATCTACACCATAGGCGATCAAGGTCTCTATCTCACCGTACATGCTCTTTCTTTCTATCTCAAGGCCATAAAGCTTTTTGACAGCATCTGCTATTTCACCTGCTGTCATAATATGATCCTCATCTGTGCAGGTCATAAGTATCTCTAACACGTACAAGGTTTTAAGTTTAGTCTGACTAACTGCCATATCTAGTCCTCCCAAAATAATATTTAATATATTTTAGCTCAAATACACACATGTTAACAAGAAAAATATTCCCAAGCCTCACGTGTGTATCACATTTTATGCAAAAGAGCCATCTTTTTAGTAGAAAAACCACCTCAAAACATGGTATTATATTCTTTGTAGTATCTATATATTATTTTATGAACCAGACTGCTATGGAAAATAAGAAAATAAAAGGAATAAATGTAAAAAAGCTCAGTTTTTCTCTGATTATAGTGGAAGTCATCTTTTTCGTGGCATCCATTATTTGTGCTCTCGAGGTATACGCAAACTACAAGCGAGTAGATCAGATAACCGATAAATACATCAGAATTCAAAGTGAGTTTTCCAATTTAAAAAGCGCCTCTGATTACCTCACAGACAAATCCAGACAATACATACTGACCGGAAACCTCGTGTTCGCTGGGGCGTACTACACAGAACTAAATGAGAATCAAAGACGTGAAAATGCCGTAGTCACACTTAAAGAGATGATAACTGACATTGGAGAGGACACTGTATCACTGATTGATACCGCCTATGAACAGTCTAATCTTTTAATCGAGGATGAGAGACACGCTATGGCGCTGACAGCCTCTCTTCTTGAAAACCCTACACATATCGGTGCCATAAATGATGTAATGGCATATCATCTTCCTGAAAGCGAATATAATCTCAGCTTACAGGACAGAAAGCAAACAGCCTACTCATTGGTCTTTGGCGAGAAATATTCCGAAGGCAAGGCTATTATAAGGCAGAACATAAACAGCGCCTCAAACGAGCTGCTCAGTGTTGTAGAAGTATATAAAATAGCATGTGCCAAACGCTATTATATTTCCTTTATACTGCTTCTGGTTCTTTTAGCCTTATCTGCCATCACATTTGGTGTTATCACTTTTACACTGATAAAGTTTATACTTGTACCACTCAGTGTATCTATCGAATCCATCAAGTCAGACCAGCGAATTCCGTCTTTTATAAGCTATGAGCTGAATTATCTTGCTTCTACCTATAATGATGTATTCGAAGAGAACGAAAAGACTAAGCTAGACCTTCAGAGCAAGGCTGAGCGAGACGAGCTCACAGGACTTTTGAACAGAAGTGCCTTTAACAACCTTGTAAGCTTTTATAAAAAAGCTCATGGACGACTCGCGCTCTTAGTGATAGATGTGGATCACTTTAAGAATGTAAACGACACCTGCGGACATGCCAAGGGTGACGATGCCCTAAAGCGCATCGCAGTCATGCTGGAGGAGAACTTCCGCACAAATGATTTTCCTATCCGTTATGGCGGTGACGAATTCGTGGTTATAATGGCCGGCCTTGGCGTAGAGAATAAAGATGTCATAGAGCAAAAGATTGACCATATGAATAAAATGCTCCAGAGTCCGGAGGATGGCGAGCCTTCTCTTTCCATCAGTGTCGGCGTTGCCTTCTCTGAGAGCGGCTTTGCTGAAAACCTCTTCGAAAAAGCTGACAAGGCACTTTATCAGGCAAAAGAAAACGGCAGATGCGGTTATGCATTTGCCGAGTAGTATTTTCTATTTATATTGATATGCAAAGAAGCTAAGAATAGCCCAGGTATACACAGAGTAGTAAATTCCATTCTTATCTGTTCCCTGTGACATGATTCCTCTAGCTTCTTCTTTTGTCAGAATCTCAAAGCCTGCAAAGAGCTCCGTTCCGACAGCTCCATCCTGTGAAAGTTCTGGAAAAGAATCTCGATTCACCTCCACCAGCACTAGTGCGTTGCTCTCATCTGTCATGCCCGGGCTCGAGAACAGCAGCGGGTTTATCACCTCCACTCTGTCACCCTCTAAAAAGTCGATTCCCATCTCCTCTTTAAGCTCTCTTATCGCAGTTACCTCTAAAGCGTCCTCTTTCTCCCTATCCTCTTTATCTATGAGTCCCGCCGGAGGCGAGAGCAGAAACTGTCCGCATGGATAGCGGTATTCATATGATAGCAAAAGCTTAGGCTCCTCACCCCTTACATTCACTATGGCCGCTATACTGACAGCATCTGCCTTTGTCGCCTTAAACTCATCGTCTGATTTAACAAACATGAGGTTTTCCTTCTCATTCCTGCTGACATCGAAGTAATGCTTCCCCTCACGATAATTCAAATCAAACAGCTTTAAAAACCTAGTTTCACAAAGGGCTTCCACCCTATCCTTATTTTTCTCCATCCTTCACTCTCCTGACATGCGTTATTTGTTTCATTCTATCACAGCCGACTTCATTTTGCCACGCTTTCCCTGCCCTCTACCTTTTCTCCAGCCCCGACTCGTGGTCTTAATTTGCTACTTGGCTTCCCAAGACCAAAATTCGCCAATTTTTGTCATTTTTTGGTCTTGTAGCGACAAATATAGAATAGAGACCAAAAATTTCACTCAAAACCCTCAAAATAGCCTGTTTTTGGTCATAAATTACGTGTCCAGGAAATTAAGACCAAACTTGAGGGCTAGCCCACATTTTCAGTTAATACGATGACATAAAATGCATGCTTCCATAGATTAAACGTACATAGAAAAATAAAACAATTTATGCTACTATGAATTCACTTTGACTCAGTTAATAAATAGCAAATATAACAGGTGACGACAAATGAATCATACAATCCAAGAATTATTCGACAGGAAATCCGTAAGAGTTTTCACAGACCAGGAAATCAGCCTCGAGGACAGACGCCTAATTTTAGAGTCCGCCATGGCCGCTCCTACTGCTGGCAACCAGCAAATGTATACTATCATCGACATACAGGACCAGTCCAGAAAGGATAGACTGGCTGTTCTTTGTGACCATCAGCCATTTATAGCTACTGGAAAAATGGTTTTAGTTTTCTGCGCTGATTTCAGAAAATGGTATGATGCATTTATCGAGGCAGGCTGTGAGCCAAGAAAGCCCGGTGTCGGCGACATGGTTTTGTCCATAACAGACACCTGCATCGCAGCTCAGAATGCAGTAGTCGCTGCACAAAGCCTTGGAATAGGCTCCTGCTATATCGGGGATATAATGGAAAATCATGAGGAAGTAAAGGACTTCCTGTCACTGCCTGACTTTGTCGTGCCATGTGCTATGCTGGTACTGGGATACCCTACCGCTCAGCAGCTTGAGCGCAAGAAGCCGCAGCGCTGCGCTCTTGAAGATATTGTCTGTGTGGACGCTTATCACCAAAAGAACGGCGAAGAGCTTCGCAAAATGTTCGCAAAGGAGTGCACAAACCGCACCTACGATGAGTGGGCCAAGGCATTTAGCGAGCGCAAATATAACTCCGATTTTTCAAAGGAAATGTCACGTTCAGTCATGGAATATATTAAAGAGTTTATGTAGGAACCAATTACCGCTTATTACTCTTTGCCCAATTGACTATAATACTATTATTCGATATAATTTCGATAATTTCAAAATCTTACTTTCAGGAGACGACATAATGGAAAAATTTAAAGCTTTTCTCAAAAGAAAAAACATTGATATTTCTGTAAAAAGATACCTTATTGACGCGCTTGGCGCCATGGCTCAGGGACTCTTTTGCTCACTTCTAATCGGCACGATCATAAAGACCATCGGTGTGCAGGCAGGCATACAGCTTCTTACGGACATCGGCACCTATGCCATGGCTGTCAGCGGTTCTGCTATGGCTGTTGCTATCGGTTATGCACTCAAGGCTGACCCTATGGTTCTTTTTTCTCTGGCAGCCGTCGGATACGCAGCCAACGCTGAAGGAGGCGCAGGCGGTCCACTTGCTGTTTTGTTTATCGCTATTATAGCGGCAGAGTTTGGTAAAGCTGTATCTAAAGAGACCAAGATCGATATACTGGTAACCCCTGGTGTTACCATCTTTATCGGCGTCGCACTCGCGAAGCTCATCGCTCCACCTATTGGAAAGGCCGCTGGTGCCTTTGGTATCCTTATAGAAAACGCTACTAATCTTCAGCCATTTTTGATGGGTATCGTGGTATCTGTATTAGTAGGTATCGCACTTACGCTTCCTATTTCGTCTGCAGCTATCTGCGCTGTTCTTGGTCTTACCGGCCTCGCTGGCGGAGCCGCTGTAGCAGGCTGCTGTGCTCAGATGATCGGCTTCGCTGTCATCTCATTTAGCGTGAACAAATGGGGCGGTCTGGTTTCACAGGGAATCGGAACCTCCATGCTTCAAATGCCTAACATTATAAAAAATCCGCGCATATGGATTGCCCCTATCGTGGCTTCTGCCATAACAGGTCCTATCGCCACTTGCATCTTTAAGCTTACCATGAACGGCGAGCCTATAAATTCTGGTATGGGAACCTGCGGCTTCTGTGGTCCTATCGGTGTTATAACAGGCTGGCTTTCACCATCTGAAAAGGCTATCAGCCGCGGTGCAGCTGCCATAGCGCCAAATGCTTTCGACTGGCTTGGCCTCATTCTTATTTGCATAGTTCTCCCTGCAGTCATTTCATTTGCTGTGAACCTGCTTCTCAAGAAGCTTAACTGGGTAAAGGATGAGGACTTCGCCCTGTAATATACGTTTGTAATAAAAAACGAGCTGCCTTTGTCAGGCAGCTCATTTTTTAAACTCTTATAAATATTTCTTTAAAGTCTCTCTAATCGCACCCTTGCCTGCGCAAAGCTCGTTAAAGTATCCGCAGATTCTATCTGCAAGACCAGCCTCCACAAGATCAAGTCCAAAAATCTGTACATTTGAAAGAAGCGGCTTAATCTTCTCTGCAGGATTAGCATCTCCAAGCTTTATATCTGCTACGTAAGGGCAAACAGTCTCAAGAAGTGGATCGCTTGAAAGCTCGAACTTATTACCCTCATCATCGATAGCCATAAGATAACGCAGCCATCCAGCATGCACGATAGGAATAAGCTTTAAGTCATCAAGATTCTTACCAGACTTCTGGTAATTCTTTATAGTCTCACCAAAGCGAATAGCCAGCTTCTGCGAAGTATCTGTAGCTATACGCTGTGGTGTATCTGGCATAAATGGGTTAGGAACACGAACCTTAAGTACAGTGTCGATAAACTCCTTAGGGTCAAGTACACCTGGATTAATAACTACAGGAAGACCTTCCTTATAGCCGATAGTCTCTACCAGCTTAACAAGCTCGGTATCCTTCATCTCATCAGAAATCTTTGTGTATCCAAGCAGACATCCATATACAGCCAGTGCGGTATGAAGAGGATTAAGACATGTGCAGACCTTCATACGCTCTACCTTGTCTACTGTTTCCTTATCTGTAAATATCACTCCACCCTTTTCGAGTGCAGGACGTCCGTTAGGGAATGCGTCCTCGATTACAAGATACTCTGTCTCCTCAGCATTTACAAATGGTGCTACGTAAGTATTCTTAGAGGTGATAACTGGCTCAAGCTCCTCGAGACCATCCTTTGCGAGAATAGCTTCTACAGAAGCGTCTGGTCTAGGGGTAATCTTATCGATCATAGACCATGGGAACGAAACCTTAGAAGGGTCATTTATATAAGCCTTAAAGCCCTCATCTCCCCACGCCTCAGCAAATGCTTCCATAGCCGCATAAAGCTTATCTCCATTGTGAGAGCAGTTATCAGTAGAAACCATAGCTATTGGCTTTTGACCAGCCTTATATCTAGCATACAAAAGTGCAGCTACCTTTCCAATATAGCTGGCTGGCTTTTCTGGACCAGCCTTAAGGTCAGCCTCTACTGCAGGGAGGGTCACGCCTTTGCCGTCCACTAAGCTATAGCCCTTCTCTGTGATAGTGAAGGTAGCCATCTGAAGTGTATCAGCAGAAAAAATTTCCTTTAATCTGCCAAACTCGACCGCATTGTCTGAATCCAGGATGCATGACTCTGCCACAGAACCTACTACAGTCTTTTCAATATTTCCATCGCTCTTTAAGGTAACTAAAATAGAATAGTTATCATTTGGGCGATACTTCTTCTCAATGATTTCATAGTCGAAGCCTTCTACGACTGTGATACCCTTGTCCATGATGCCTTCGTTAAGAAGGTTCTGAACTACATTTGCCTGAAAAGCTCTAAAAATGTTACCTGCTCCGAAATGTACCCAGATAGGATCCTTCTTAGTAGCCTCGATCATAGCTGCTCTGTCATACTTAGGAAGCGCATAGCCAGCCTTTTCCCAGACAGCCTTATCCTTTAATCCATTCTCATTTAAGATCATGATTACAGTCTCCTCTCTACACCTCTGGTATGGCTCTTCTCCACAGCCTCCCAAAGACCATTAATGTATGTAGCACCTAAAGCCCTGTCATAAAGACCATAGCCTGGCATAGCCACCTCATCCCAGATCATTCTTCCGTGGTCAGGTCTGATAGGACCATCGAAGCCAATATCATAAAGAGCTTTGATAATCTCATACATATCAAAGGTACCGTCACTTGAAAGGTGAGCAGACTCCTCGAAATTAGTAGGGCTGTGGAACTTAAGGTTTCTAACATGTGCAAAGTGAATACGTCCCTTAAGAGATCTGATCATATCTGGAAGGTCATTCTCAAGGTTAGTACCATAAGAACCTGAGCAGAAGGTAACACCATTGTGTGGGTTGTCTACCATCTTCATCATTCTGTTTATGTTAGCCTTATTTATAATGATACGTGGAAGACCAAACACTGACCAAGCCGGATCATCTGGATGAATAGCCATGTTTATATCGTACTCATCACATACAGGCATAATCTTCTCAAGGAAGTACTTAAGATTCTCAAAAAGCTTCTCATCATCGATGTCCTTATACATCTCGAAAAGCTCCTTAACCTTTGCCATACGCTCTGGCTCCCAACCTGGAAGAATAGCACCATTTGCATCTCCTGCGATAGACTCAAACATCTTCTCAGGGTCAAGTGCGTCTACCGCCTCCTGAGTGTAAGCAAGAACAGTAGAACCATCCTCTCTTACTCTTGCAAGCTCAGTTCTGGTCCAGTCAAATACTGGCATAAAGTTATAGCATACAAGATGAATATCTTCCTTACCAAGGTTCTCCAAGGTCTTAATATAAGCATCGATATCTTTATCACTATCTGCAGAGCCAGTCTTGATAGCATCTGAGATGTTAACTGACTCAATACCTGCGATCTTAAGTCCTGAAGCCTCTACCTCATCCTTAAGAGCCTTTATCTCTTCTCTCTCCCAAACCTCACCTGGCTTCTTGTAGTACAAGGTAGTGATAACACCATGTACACCAGGAACCTGTCTGATCTGCTTAAGAGTAACAGTGTCGTACTTGCTGCCGTACCAGCGCATTGTCATTTCCATTATTTAAACCCTCCTTAACAGCTCATTTGAGCTCTCGTTTTATCTTGAAATCATTATATTACGGCGACAAATGTAATGGTATTGCACACTTTGTTGCGTATATTGCAAATCTTGCTATATGTGCTATACTAGTGCCATGAAAAAATTAGCTACCCCATTTTCAAACAGACAATACATGCTCAAGGAGGACTTTGAGCTTTATTATTACAGCGATAAAAAGGCGCCTCAGCTGTCCGTACACTCCCACGATTACTATGAGTTTTACTTTTTTATTGAGGGGGAGGTCTCTATCGAGATAAATGGTCAGGCTAAGAAGCTGTCGCATGGAGACCTAGTTCTTTTGGAACCCGGCTGTCCTCACCGTGCCATCATAGAAGACCCTAGCGTCCCTTACTCAAGATTCGTATTTTGGATTAGTGACGATTTTTTCATGCACATGTTTTCAAGCTCGACGTCTTATGGTTACCTGATTCAGCGAGTTTTAACTGCCAAGCAGCATATCTTCCATCATGACAGGCTGGAATTTAACACCATAGAGTCTAAGCTCTTCTCTCTTATCGAGGAACTCAGCGGGGACCGTTTCGGAAAGGACGAGCGCATCAGATGCCTCATCATGGACCTTATGCTCACCATAAATCGAGCTGTCTATGAGCACGAGCATCCAGTCACTGTCTCCGATGACAACAGTCTGTACAAGAATCTTATTATTTACATAGAACAGCATTTAGATGATGATATATCCCTCGAAAAGCTCGCTAAAGAATTCTTCGTCAGCAAGTTTTACATAGAGCATCTTTTCAAAGAACAGATGGGACTTTCACTACATCAGTTCATCATAAAAAAACGTCTGGCAAAAGCGAAGGCGCTAATTCTATCCGGTATAAATATTGTAAATGCGAGCGAAGAAAGCGGCTTTTCAGAGTATTCTGCCTTCTACAGAGCCTTTGTTAAGGAATACGGTGCCTCGCCAAAGGAGTACAGGAAGCTGTACTCTGTCGATGACTTCGACAAGAAATAAGACTGAGCTTAGCGTATGTAATAACTTCTTCAGCACAAGTTTTCTCAACCACTACTCTTACGCATAAGCCGAATGCCTACGCTTTGAATGATTCACCAACATTGTGAAATCTTTCAAAATAAGCTTTCAATCTCGAAATAACTCGCTCTTTTTTCTCTGATCTGTTTCCGCCACCAAACCTAGAAACAGGTGGAAGGATCTTATCAATATCCGTTCCAGTCGTTTTTACTTCACCTAAGTGGAATGCATATTCCATAAATCTTCTAGTGGCATCATCTTTTAGATTCTCTTCTTCAATGATAATTTCAAGCTGATTATCTCTTTCCTTGACAACATAATCATTCCATTCAACCATAACATCTTCTATGTCATTAATGCCCGCTATAAAAGTCTCAATAAGTGCCTTTTTACTTCTAAGTTCAGGGCTAGCATCAATAGCTTTTTTGATTGTTATAAGGATTTCCTTATCTTCACAATGGCTATCATGATATTTCTTTACTAACAATAGGATATAATCTATATTGATTTCAATTTGCTTTATAAGCTCTATTTCAAATATGATATCATCCGTAATATCGGCGGCTTCGCCATGCTCTCGTCTGTGCTTCCACTCATCACGAAGATCCTGATATTTTCCAAGATAGTCTTGCAAATCTCTTTCTGAAATAAGCTCCTTGCCTGCGAATTCATCAAATGAATTTAGCAGATTCCTCATACGAAGAATTGCACCGAAAAGAGCTATAAAATCTTTTTGATTGTGCTCCCCTATAATCTGTGGCTCTATTACCGGAAACTTATTTGTAAGTTCCTCAATCATATCCACATATCCTGGTATAGGTGTATTATCTACAGACACATATCCATAGTAGTAATCCTTAAATGTCTTTAACAGAACAATACCACCTGCATTCTTATCTCCAAACAAAGAAATGGCTGAATCTACTCTCTTTTGAAGATTCCTAAAACATACAATGTTTCCAAAAGTTTTGATAGAATTAAGAATTCGATTAGTTCTTGAAAATGCCTGAATAAGGCCATGCATCTTTAGATTCTTATCTACCCAAAGCGTATTAAGTGTTGTAGCATCAAATCCTGTAAGGAACATGTTTACAACAATAAGCAAATCTATTTCTTTATTCTTCATACGAAGAGATACATCTTTATAATAATTTTGGAACTTATCACTCGATGTATCATAATTTGTATGAAACATCTCGTTATAGTCCTTAATCGCATTTTCTAAGAAATCCCTGCTTGATTGATCAAGTGCAGATGTATCCTCAGAATTCTCCTCACCTAACAAACCATTTTCTTCTGGATCCTCTTCATTTGCTGCAAAGCTAAAAATCGTAGCTATTCTTAGCTTCTTTGCAGGATTAGCATCCATTTGCTTTTTAAACTCTTCATAATAAAGCTTAGCCATAGGAACAGAAGCAACTGCGAAGATAGAATTAAATCCACTTAATCGTTGCTTTTTCTTAATCTCTTCTATTTTACCTCGCTTGCCTGATGCAACTTCTTCAATATTAATCAGAGTATTATATTCATATGATTTATTTCCGCGATATGTTTTTCTATCAAAGTTGTCCAATATATATTGAGTTATGAGCGATAATCTCTGCGGTGCCATCATCGCCTTTTCTCTGGCAATATCCCATACTTCCTCATCCTCAATATTATCGTCAAAGTCCATTGTCTTTATATAATCGACTCTAAAAGGGAGAACGTTTTTATCGTTAATAGCATCTACAATAGTATATGAATGGAGCTGATCACCAAATGTCTGCTCGGTGGTAAAGAAAGTTGTCTTTTTAACACCCTCTACGTTTGTAGGGAATATTGGCGTTCCAGTAAATCCAAATAAATGGTATTTCTTAAAGCTTTTTACAATTGCAGCATGCATATCACCAAACTGGCTTCTATGACACTCGTCAAAAATTATAACAACATGCTTATTATATACTTCATGGTCTTTGTTCTTCTTTATGAATGTGGCAAGTTTTTGAATGGTTGTGATTATAATCTTATATTCATGATGTACACCACTCTTATCCCTATCTTCCAACTGTCTCTGTAAAACAGATGTCTTTGTATTACTATCCGCTGCCCCCTTTTCGAAACGGTCATACTCCTTCATTGTTTGATAGTCCAAATCTTTACGGTCTACAACAAACAACACTTTATCGATATAAGGCAATGATGCAGCCAATTTGGCAGTTTTGAACGATGTCAATGTCTTCCCGGAGCCTGTCGTATGCCAAATATATCCACCTCCGGCTATATCTCCATACTTCTTATAATTATTAGCAATTTCAATTCTATTTAGGATTCTCTCCGTGGCCGTAATCTGATAAGGACGCATAACCATCAGCATATTTTCAGAAGTAAAAACACAATACTTCGTCAGTATGTTTAGTATAGTATGTCTAGCCAAGAATGTACGCGTAAAATCTACTAAATCTGCAATTACTCTATTATTTGCATCAGCCCAAAAAGAGGTAAATTCAAAACTGTTGCTGGTTTTTCCTTTTTTTGTACTAGCTGCATTAGCATCTTTAATCGCATTAAAACGAGTACTATTAGAATAGTATTTGGTATGTGTGCCATTAGATATAACAAATAACTGAACATACTCATACAGGCCACATCCAGCCCAAAAGCTATCTCTCTGGTATCTATTAATCTGATTAAATGCTTCTCTAATAGCAACACCACGTTTTTTTAGTTCTATGTGAACTAGAGGAAACCCGTTAACAAGTATTGTTACATCATATCTATTATCATACTTAGCACCTTCCTCTGTTCCGATAACATATTGATTGATTACCTGCAGATAGTTATTATGGATGTTTTTCTTGTCTATTAAAGTGATATTCTTAGTTGTACCATCATCACGCTTAAGTACCTGAACATTATCCTCCTGGATTTTTCTAGTCTTCTCAACAATTCCTTCGTTTTGATTAGCTAAAAACTCTTTGAAAAAACGTTCCCATTCGGCATCTGTAAAAGTATATGAATTGAGTACCTCCAAGCGATGTCTTAAATTAGCAATTAGATCCTCTTCACAATGGATATTCAAATAATCATAGCCCTGTTCCGTAAGCATCTTGATGAATTCTTTCTCTAATGCTGGCTCTGATTGGTAATTTTCAGAACGGTCTTTAGTCGGCTCATACTCTGTAACCACTGTATTTTCATTTGTCTGTGCAACGATATTAAAATATGTCATCACTAATACCCTTTAAATAAATTTCTTAAATGCTGATCTCATTATAATAACTTTTTCTATTATTTCATCCATTAGTTCAGGATAATTCTCTTGATTATCAAAATCTAGTCCTTCGATTTTAAGTCCTGCAAAAGCTGCCTTTTTATGATCTAATCTATCCCACTCTAACTTCTGACCTACGATAGCTTCTATCTCATCTTTGTGTAAACAAATATCATCGTACATTTCTTTATCATCATCAACCCAGAATCCAATTCTAATAAACCCCTCTTTATTGACCAGATCCACATTAATCTTACATTTTGATGATCCTATGGATATGCTATACCAATGATCTGTAGACGCTTTCCTTTTATTAAAAGGTTCCCCCTTACTTTCAAGCACTTCGTTAAACTGTGTCCAAAATTCTAATCGTTTTGCTTGTGACTCGTTGAATTCTCCATTTTTTGTATATTCTTTTACTGATTTAGCAAAATCATTAGGTTGCTCTATTATTTTAAACATAAGAGCTGGTTCCGAAGATCCGATTGTATATGCGTGAACCTCTATCAAAAAAAAAGAAAGCTCTTCATCTGTATGCTTATTTAACCATTCAATAGCACTGGCATGTTCAGAACGTGCATTTTCAACAATCCATACAACCACTGAGGCGTCAAGACCCGACGCATAGGTTATAATCTTTCCAAGGTGGTCGTGATTTGTTGGCTCTAATTGATTTTCGATTAATACAGTTTTCCCCGTAAGCTCATCTTTGCATAAAATATCACATCTATAATTGCCTACAAACTTCTCGGTTTCTACATCTGTCAGAGATAGATTAAGTGTATCACCTAACTCTTTTATATTCTCATCTGAAGCTAGCCATTTCGAAAAATCATACTGCTCGTGAGCCCATACTTTACGTATATCAACTTCTTGAAGTTTTCCAAGTTTCATCTGCTATGCCTCCAATTCCTTGAATGATAATAGTTTATCTCTATAGTATTCATATTGCTTCTGGCGTGCACTTATTTCTGCTGGCAATCCACATAATATATCTTTTGTATACATCTCAAATCTATCTAATATATCAACAATTAGTTTCTGTCTCTCAATAGATGGTACTGGAATGGGTGTTTCTCTTATTTGTGAAATCGTATAATGTGCGATGGTAGCATCATGCGTTATTCCACTCAAATAACTTCTAAAACTATCCGAAAGGAAGTAATAGTATAAATATTTAGTCAAAACTGTTTCATTCTTTTGTATGCATAACAAATCCGCATCTTTCACATATAATGGTTCATCTGAAGGCACAATATAAGGTATACCTATTGATCCTCCACCAGTAATCAAAATATCATCTTTTCTTATTTTACCTGATTTAGCTGATAACTTTTCGTACAACGCAAATGATATATATGCCTTTCCCCTCGAATTCTCCACACCATTATGAAATGAAATCAAATCGCTAGATCTCCAAAAAGGTACTCCAGACGATGTCCACTCATCTTTATGCACTCTAGCTGCTGAAAAAACATTTGTAAACTCACCAATTTTAATAAAACGAACATCTTCAGATTCATCAAACAATTTATGTTTATAATAATCATAC
>JAZRWF010000049.1:0-8596 GCA_045599565.1 Lachnospiraceae bacterium | reverse complement strand
GAAAAAAAGGGTGCAGGCTTTGAGTATAAAGCAATTACAAGACCAGATGAGCTTGTTGGCATAGATATAAGCTTTGGCAGGGATGAGAACACTGCTTGGGGGATAAATGATGGAGACAAGAAAACGGGAAGTCTTGTTCCTGCGTTTGTTAATGCATATTTTGAAGGTGATGGAAATGTTCCTATAGTGGGAGTTTCTGCTTCTAAGGGCGGAAGCGGTATAGGCATGTGGCAGCCTGATTCAAAAGAAAGGTTTCTGGAGGATGCTATTTACAGGCTTAATCGCTGCATAGAATTCTTAAAAGAACAAAATATAGCTGTTCGACATACATTCTTGCTGTGGTGTCAGGGTGAAACAGACGGAGACATAGGTACTTGTAGAACTGATTACGAAAAAATGCTTAGAAAGACCTTAGATGAATTCAAGACAAATGGCATTGAGCATATTTTCATGATACAGATAGGTGAGTGCAATATTTCGGGGAACCTGAATAGATACAAGAATATGATTGGCTGGCAAAAAGAGATAGCTAGTAAGTATGACGATATAACACTTGTTTCAGAATCATTTAAAAATATGCGTGAACGAGGTCTTATGAAGGATGAATTCCATTACTTTCAACAGGCATATAATGAAGTTGGACGCGAAGCTGGAATAAATACCGCAAGATTCCTAAATAAATCAGAATCCTTGTTGTAGTATACATTGGTTCTGCCTTTGTGTTAGAATAAACAGATAAGAAAAATATAGTTGGAGAAGGCTATGATTAAGGTTTTTTTGGCAGAGGATGAATATATAGTTCGCGAGGGAATAAAAAATAAGGTTCCATGGACAGAAAATGGCTATGAATTCTGTGGAGAGGCTTCGGATGGAGAGCTTGCGCTTCCGATGATAGACAAAGCATGTCCCGATATTCTGATAACTGACATAAAAATGCCGTTTATGGATGGGTTGGAGCTGGCAAGGCTTGTAAAGGCGAAGCATCCAGAGATAGAAATAGTTTTTTTGACAGGCTATGCAGAGTTTGACTATGCAAAGGAGGCTATAAAGCTGGGGGCAGCAGAATATCTCTCAAAGCCGGTCGGTAGTAATGAGATAATAGAAGCATTAGCTCCGATAAAAAGGAAAATAGAGGAACGTGAGCAGGAGAAGGAGATGCTTCAGTTCTATCGAGATGAGATGAGGGAGAATACTGAGCGCGATAAAGGAGATCTGTTTGCGGACTTAGTATCTGGAGCAGGACATACTGCTGAACTTTTACAGAGAGCCAAGGATATGGATATCGATCTGGTGGCCAGTTGTTACAGTATTCTTTTGCTCAATGTGAAAAGTGATCACCATGAACAGGTTGAGTATTCAAAAAGTGTGCTTGATATGTTTTCTGAGGTTGATGAGCTTTGCAGGGAGGGGAATCCTATTACATTTAGTCAGTCACAGGATGGCAAGGCCTATATATTTAAGGGTGATTCAGAAACGGGTCTGAATGAGTATATAGATGATTTCGTGGAAAGTATAAAAGAGAAATTTGACAGACATGCTCACATTGGATATTTTGGAGGCATTTCAGAAGCGGTGATGCGCCTTGGCGAGCTTCCAAGGTGCTATGAGTCTGCACAGCGTGCATTCGCACATAGATATCTGATAGAAGAAAATAAAATTATCAGAAATAGTGATATCAGTGTGGCATTTAATGAGGTCGGAGAGAGTGAGCTTGTAGTTCCGAATCAGCTTGATCGCACAGGCTTTTTAGAGTTTTTAAAGCTAGGATCTGTGGATGAGGTCAGGTTTTTCGTGGAGGATTTCTTTATGGGGCTTGGCAACAGCGCCATAAAATCACTTTTGATGCGACAGTATGTGGTAGTGGATGCTTTTCTTAAGGTATCTGATTTTGTAAAAGAGGTAGGCGGCGATATTGAAAAGCTGGAGCAGGTAAATGAGAGAAAGGAAACCTTGGCTACGGAGGATGGCGCAAGAGAATACCTTTGTCGCATAATGGAAACAGCTGTTTTAGAGCGAGAAAGTGTAAGTCGAGATAAGAATGGTAGGAGAGTGGCTGATATTATTTCGTATATAGAGGAAAACTATGCGAATGAGGAGCTCGGTTTAAATATGGTGGCTGAGCATATGAATTTTTCGCCTAACCATTTGAGCGCTATTTTCAGTCAGGAGACGGGCCAGACCTTAATTAAGTATCTGACGGATATCCGTATAAAGAAGGCAAAAGAGCTGTTAAAGTGTACATCGATGAAGGCGGCAGAGATTTGTGAGGCGGTAGGCTATAAGGATGCACATTATTTTTCATATCTCTTTAAGAAGAATGTAGGTATGTCGCCAATGGAGTTCAGGGAGCATTGATTTGAAGAATAGGCATTTGATTGAGAAAATTAAAAATGTGTTTTCTATGCGAACCCTGGCAAGTAAGATACGCTATTTTGGCACGCTTCTTATAGTTCCTTTTCTGCTTTTGGATATTTTTGGACTCTGGGCTTTGGCTGATATAAACTCTAGATATGAAACTATGATAGATTCCACGCTGAGTGCTACCAGGTTCGGTTTGGACTTCAAGGAAAGCTTTGATTATAAGACATATCTTTTGATAGCGGGCGATACTCCACTTTCCAAATCTCCGCTTTTAAACGAGCTGATAAGCGCCAGAACGGTAGTGAATTCTATCAGCATGTCGACAGATTCAGAGGAAAACAAACAAAGACTGGGCTATGTTCTTAAGTATTTTTCGAACCTGGAAACCTATACTAATCGCATAGAAAACTACCTTCGTGAAGGAAATAAGTACGAGGAATGTATAGAGGTTTGGGAGAATGATGTTCAGATAGTGACGACGCTTATATCTGATACCATGTCTGAATACATTTATTATGAAGTGCAGGAAATGCATAAGGCAAAGGAACAGTATCAAAGAAATTTCTCGCGTATGATTATGGGTTCGATAGTTGGCTTTGGACTCATTCTCGTAATTATTGTTTTCCTTTCATATATTATACCGCGCAGTATTATAAAGCCTGTTACTGAAATTGCAAAGGTAACTGACGAAGTGGCGGGAGGAAACTTTAGCGCCAGAGCGAATTCCTATGAGGGTGAAGAGGTAAAGGTGCTGGCGGATTCAGTCAATGTGATGATTGATAAGATTAATCAGCTTCTGGTTCAGATTAAGGATGAACAGCTTTCGCTTAGAAAAGCAGAGTTTGAACTTCTTCAGGCTCAGATAAATCCACACTTTTTATATAATACGCTGGATGCTATTGTTTGGCTGGCGGAGACAGGCGAACAGGAAAAAGTTGTAAATATGGTAGAAAATCTGTCTTCTTTTTTCAGGGCTTCTTTGAGCCATGGCAGAGAAATTGTACTTTTGCAGGAAGAGCTTAGTCATGTAACCAGCTATTTGAGTATTCAGAAAATGCGTTATCAGGACATTTTGAATTACAGTATAGAATTATCAGATGATATATTAGACTGTGAGATACCAAAGCTGACATTGCAGCCTTTCGTAGAAAATGCACTTTACCATGGAATAAAGGAGAAGCGCGGAGGAGGCACTATACTTGTGTCTGGCTGGCGAGAAGGTGAAAATATAGTGCTGGAAGTAAGTGATGATGGTAAGGGCATGACAGAAAAAAGACTGTCTGAGGTGAGAACTGAGTTAGAAGCGGTTGAGCAAAGTGAACGCTCTATATATGGCTTATATAATGTAAACCAGCGAATTAGACTAAATTATGGAACTGACTTTGGTATTTCACTGAGTTCAGAGGAGGGAAAAGGTACTGTTGCAAGGATTTTGCTTCCGTTTAATAAAAAATCATAAATGAATCGTAAGATTTTTAACATATCCGAGCAATAAGTTAAAATTTTTAACTAAGATAAAGATTTATTGAATTTATTTAGTCCCGATATGGTAGTACACTCTGTTCATAGGTCAGGGGACCTGATATGTATCTATTTGAGGAGGATAAATATGAAAAAGAAAATTATTGCAGTGCTTCTTGTAGCTGCTATGGCAATCGGTGGTCTTACCGCTTGTGGCGGAAAGAAGAGTGATGGAAAGATTCACGTAGGTGTTATCAATAACGACCCTTCAGAGTCTGGATATCGTACCGCTAACGTAAATGACCTTAAGGCTATGTTCGGTGATGGAAATACTAATAACTACGCTGGACAGTTCTTCTACAGCTTAAAGAACGATGAGCAGATCGAGGCAGCTAAGAAGATGATTACAGATGGTGTTGACTATCTCCTTCTTTCAGCAGCTGATACCTCTGGTTGGGATGGCGTTCTCAAGGATGCTAAGAAGGCAGGCGTAAAGGTAGTTCTTTTCGATCGTACTATCGATGCTTCAGAGGATCTCTATGAGTCTTCTATCGTTTCAGATATGGCTAAGGAAGGTGAGATGGCTGTAGAGTGGCTTGCTTCACAGAATCTCCCAGAGTATAACATCATCCACATTCAGGGTGCTATGGGTTCTGCAGCTCAGAAGGGACGTACCGGCGCACTTGATCAGAAGGTAGCTGACAATGCTAACTGGAACATGGTAGTTCAGCAGACCGCTACATGGGATGCTAACGAGGCTACTAAGATCGTTGCTAGTGCTATCAATGCAGGCAAGACATTCAATGTAATCTACGCTGAGAACGATGGTATGGCTCAGGGTGCTGTTAAGGCTCTTGATGATGCAGGTATCTCTCATGGTGTAGGCAAGGACGTTATCATTCTTGGTTTCGACTGTAACGAATGGGCTCTTCAGGAGCTTAAGGCTGGTAACTGGAACTACGATGGTCAGTGTAACCCATTCCAGGCTCAGTACCTCCACGATATCATCCAGAAGCTTGAGAAGGGTGAGAAGGTAGACAAGCAGATCATCATGGATGAGAAGGGCTTCGATGCTACTACCATCACAGATGATGATGTAAAGAAATACGGAATCTAATTGAAAATATATTAGGCGGCAATAAGAGTCGGGCGTGGCGCCAAAGTCACGCCCGTATTTTTTAGAGACGGTATGAACATGGAAAAAGAAGTATTAAAAGCAAGAAATATATATAAAAGCTTTCCTGGAGTAAAAGCGCTGCAAGGTGTAGATTTTACTCTTCGAGAGGGTGAGATTCACGCTCTGATGGGAGAGAATGGTGCTGGAAAATCAACGCTTATTAAGGTTCTGACTGGTGTGTATACCAAGGATGAGGGTACCATCAGCCTGGATGATAAAGAAGTGTCCATACATTCTCCGGAGGAAGCACAGAAGGCAGGTATAAGTACAGTTTACCAGGAGATTAGTCTGTGTCCTAATCTTACAGTGGCTGAGAATCTCTATATTGGCAGAGATGGTAAGACCTGGAAGAATTGGGGCAGCATGAATAAAGCTGCGGGACAGCTCCTTGAATCATTAGATATCCCTGCTTCACCTACAGAACAGCTGGCGAATTGTTCTATCGCGATTCAGCAGATGGTAGCGATAGCCAGATCTGTAGATATGAAATGTAAGGTCCTTATTTTGGATGAGCCGACTTCTTCACTTGATGAAAATGAGGTTCAGAAGCTCTTCGGACTTATGACAGACCTTAAAAAGCGTGGTGTTGGCATAGTCTTTGTTACCCACTTTTTGGATCAGGTATATGCAGTATGTGATCGAATAACGGTTCTCCGTGATGGAAAGCTGGTGGGAGAGTATTTAATAAATGATCTCCCTAGAGTTCAGCTAGTGTCTAAGATGCTTGGTAAGGATATGGATGACCTCTCTGATATTAAGAGTGAGGCGAGCAAGTATTCTGCTGAGGATGCAAATAAAGAAATATTTGCTGCTAAGGCACTTCAGAGTAATGCCGATATTAAGCCTTTCGATATGGAAGTTCGCAAGGGTGAGGTAAATGGCTTTACAGGTCTTTTGGGATCAGGTAGATCCGAGTGCGTTAGAGCAGTGTTTGGTGCAGATAAGGTTATCGGTGGAGAGCTCGAAAAGAATGGTCAGAGGATAAAGGTTAATCGTCCAATCGATGCTATGAAGGCGGGTATTGCTTATCTTCCTGAAGACAGAAAGAATGATGGCATCGTAGGTGATTTGTCTGTTAGAGATAACATAATCTTGGCGCTTCAGGTGTTAAAGGGTCCGTTTAAGCCATTTTCAAAGGCTGAGGCTCAGCAGTTCGCAGAGGAGTACATAAAGCTTTTGGATATAAAGACTGCATCTGCAGATACCCCTATAAAATCACTTTCAGGTGGAAATCAGCAGAAGGTTATTTTGGCACGCTGGCTTCTGACACATCCCGAATATCTTATTCTGGATGAGCCTACCAGAGGTATAGATGTAGGTACAAAGGTAGAGATTCAAAAGTTAGTGCTCAAGCTTGCATCAGAGGGTGTGAGCGTAACCTTTATATCTTCTGAAATCGATGAAATGGTGCGTACATGCTCGAGACTTATAGTCATGAGAGACAGACAGAAGGTGGGAGAGCTTTCTGGAGAGGATGTTTCGCAGGAAAAGATTATGAGTACTATCGCGGGAGATTAATATGAAAACTATTAAAAAATTGGCTGGAAGCCAGATAATGCTTCCACTGATAGCACTTCTTGTCTTAGTGCTGTTCAATCTCATCTGGGATCCTAGCTTTTTCGCTGTATCGCTGGGTGTAAATAATGCTGGAAATCCTATATTAAAAGGTAATCTTATTACCATTTTTGATTATGGCTCAGAGCTTGCTATTCTTGCAATAGGAATGACTCTTGTAACGGCAGCTTCTGGTGGACAGGATATTTCAGTAGGTGCTACCATCGCTGTGGCAGGTTCAGTTATCCTTCGTATTATCAGAGGAAATGAAGTGAATGTAGAGAAGATGAATGCTCCGCTCATAGTGGCATTTCTTGTAGCTATACTCGCTTCTATGCTTGTAGGCTCATTCAATGGTGCCTTGGTTTCTCTGTTTAAGGTTCCGCCTATGGTTGCGACCCTTATCATGTTTACGGCGGGCCGTTCAATAGCTGGATGGATTAATAACTACGATAATATCTATATTGGAGATCCTCGCTTCAAATATTATGGCGGTGTTTTCCCAGGCTTTCCTGTTCCAACTGCCATTATTATAGCGGCGCTGTGCATGATTATCATTGCCCTAGTGCTTAAGTTCACTACATTGGGCTTGTATTCTCAGGCAGTAGGTATAAATGAAAAGTCTGCCAGACTTAACGGTATAAATCCTATTTTCGTAAAGTTTTTAACCTTTGTTATTCTTGGTGTTTGCTGTGCAGTATGTGGACTTATTCAGACATCTAGACTTGGAACTATAAACTACTCTAACATTTCGCTTAACGTAGAAATGGATGCCATTTTGGCAGTAGCCTTAGGTGGTAATGCCTTGGGTGGTGGTAAGTTTAATATGAAAGCGTCTGTACTAGGCGCGTATATTATTCAGTTCTTGACAGTTACCTTGTATAAGCTGGATGTACCATCTACTGCTATTTCGGCTTATAAGGCAGTAGTAGTTATTATACTGGTAGTTATTTCATCACCAGTTGTAACACAAAAAATTAAGGCAGCTAACAGCAGAAGAAGCGCTAAGCAGGCTGCTAGAAAGGCAGGTGTAGAATAATGAAGAAGAAAACAGAATCTGCAAATGTTTTTCAAAAAGCTATAAAGGCTATCACAGCTACAAACACTAGCCTTCTTCTCACTATTACAATAGCTATATTCCTGTTTATGTATTTGTTTGCCTGCATCTTCGTAGGCGGATCATTTGCTAAGCCACAGGCGTTTCTTGATATTCTAAACAATAACGCATGTCTTATTATTCTGGCCTGTGGTATGAGTATTGTTATGATAACAGGCGGAATAGACATCTCTGTGGGTGGCGTAGTAGCTTTAGTAAGTATGTGCTGTGCGGTATATCTTGACAAGCGTGGCGGAAGTGTCTTTGGCGCCATCGTGATATCTCTGCTTATAGGACTCGCATTTGGTGCCTTCCAGGGCTTTTTGGTAGCATACTTGGATATACAGCCATTTATAGTTACTCTGGCAGGTATGTTCTTTGCGAGAGGTATGGTTACTATCGTAAATGAGGTGCCTTTCAACGTAGAACATGCAAAGTTTGTAGCCCTCAAGGATGCCCGTATAGAGGTTCCTTTTTTGGGAAGCTTTAACAGATTGGGCAAGTTTATTCCAGGCTCCATAGAAGTGGGAGTAGTGGCAGCGCTTCTTGTAGTTATAGTATTATTTATTATAATGAAATGGACCAGCTTAGGAAGAGCTTTCTATGCAGTGGGTGGTAATGCACAGTCTGCTATGATGCTTGGAATAAATGTTAAGAAGACCAGATTTTTATCACACCTTATCTGTGGTCTTATGGCTGGTATAGGTGGCTTTGTATACTTCCTGCATGTAGGCTCTGGCTCGCCAGCGCACGCTACAGGCTACGAGATGAATGCCATTGCGGCAGCTATTATCGGTGGTACAATGCTTTCTGGTGGTGTAGGAAATATCATGGGTGCATTCTTCGGTGTGCTCTCACTGGCTACTATTAAAAATATCGTAGCTGCATGGGGACTTCAGGATGCATGGTGGACTGGTATTACTATTGCGACTATGAAGTCGGATCGT
>JAZRWF010000048.1:0-5913 GCA_045599565.1 Lachnospiraceae bacterium | reverse complement strand
CATTCATAGCCTGCTGAAGCTCCTTATCCCTGAACTTCTTTATAATATCATACTCATCTATGATATCATCCACTGCATTATGCGGATCATAATCCTTTCGCACTTTTTTAACCACATCCGTCGTCACCTTAGCTGACTTAGGCTTTCTATGATCTCTTGGGACCTTATTTGCATTAGTCACCTTTGGTCCTCTATAAATTTTTTTCTTTCCTTTAGCCATCAATACTCCTTAAAACAAAAATGACCACCCCATTAAGAGGTGGCCACAAACAAAACTTTTTCTTAGAAAATATTAAGATTCAATACTGCAGATAATACAAAGAAAAGTACTACCAAGCAAGTAGTGATCTTAACCATACGTCCCTCTTTAGAACGTCCCTTATTCTTAGCCCAGTATGAATCAACCTGCTGACCAGAGAGTGCTGACAGCCCCTGCTGCTTTCCTTCCTGGAAAAGAATAATAACTGTAAGTGCCACACTTATAAGAATCATTATAACCATGAGTATACTCTTAAGAACTGCCATGATTTTAACCTCCAAAAATTATTACAACTATAAAACTATACCATTAAATCTGTAATTGTGCAAGTATAATTTTATTTCTTCTTAGCATTTCTAGTTTTTATAAATTCAACAAACTCATTCGCAGGCATAGGTCTGCTGAAGAAGTAACCCTGAATATAATCTACACCGACCTTCACAAGCTCATTAAACTCAAGCTCTGTCTCAACACCCTCTGCCACTACTCTGATATCCATTTCGTGCGCCAGGCTGGTAGTTTTTACCACCACCTTCTTAGCCTTATCGTTGGCAAAGTAGGCCTTGGTCATTTCCATATCATACTTTAATATCTTAACCGGCAAATCCACTAGGTAATTCAAATTAGAGTGACCTGAGCCAAAGTCATCCAGTGAAAAGCTAATTCCCTCCTGCTGAAGTCGCTTCATATTATTTATGAGCTTATCCTTCGTAAGTACTGCAGCAGACTCTGTAATCTCCAGATTAAAATACTCTGGGTGCAAATGATGTCTGTCTATAATATCTATGTATGTCTCAGCCAGCTCATCAGACTCACACTGAACCACAGAAAGATTAGCCTCTACATATTTAAAGCCATAGTCAGATAGATCATTCTCCTCCAGGAAAACACATGTCTTCTCAAAAATACGCTCTCCAAGCTCTTCCATAAGACCAGATGCTTCAGCTACAGGAATAAACTCACCTGGAGGTAAAAGAGAACCATCTACATTCCTGATTCTTACCAATGCCTCTGCGCTGGTAAACAGTCCAGACTCCACGTTATAAATAGGCTGGAAGAAAACCTCTATTCTGTCATCACGCATAGCATCTGTAATAGTGTTTTCTATGAACTCTGCTCTCTCTTTTATCTCTATACTCTCAGCGGTGATAGGAACGATATTCTCACCAAATGCAGCCACATACTTACCCTTTGTATATGTGATAAGATCCAGTATACTATCACCATTTTTAGCTATATCTGAATCCTTAATCAGCATTATAAGTGGTCTGAATTTAAGCAGACGATTACTATATTCTCCCATAGAAAAGCCAGCAGAGAATCTGGCGTTTAAATCTGCTATGAGCTCATCACATCTTTCCTCGTCAGGGAATATGATAGCGAACTCACGCTGAATATTCTTAAAGGTAAACTTTCCACCCTTGCTAACTAAGTATTTACTTATCTCATCAAATGCAGCGGTAAGCTGATTAGCAGACACTCCATCCACGAACTCGCTGTCCATATTTACAATAGCCAGCGAAAACTTCTTGCCCTGCGAGTACATTTGATCCATGAGCTCTACCAGCACGCGGTAGTTAAATAGACCGGATTTCTTATCCAGATTCGACTCCGGATTCTCCAGTGTAAAGAACAGAATCATCACTCCTATAGCAGATGCGAAGCCTACCAAAAGAAGTCTTGGGAATAAAAACTGTGTAAGAGCCGCTATTATCCAAATAAGCATCCAGGTTCTAACTGCGTAGTCGCGCTTTCTGTTCTGCTTCGACTTGTTAAAAAAGGTATAAAACACGGTCGAAAGTATCATTACAAATGCAGTCAGATATGTAACCAGACAGGCAGGTCCTTCGGTGTATATCGTCTCATTATCCTCATAAACTATAGAGATAGGCAGTGCCAGAATAAGAATATTAGAGACAAGCAAAATATACTTAAAGGCATTTATATAGCCGCTTTTCTTAACAAGAGGCGTGTTATAAAATGCGTAGTAAAAGCCTATAAAGCCTATAACTGTAAGTGATACGAGATATAGCTTACATACAATATCTACAAAGACAATCGGTAAAGCATCCATGTATGTAATACAGACAATGCTGGCTATATCCATAAATAGACATAAAAAGGAGCCCATCAAAACTCTAAAAAACACCTTAGTACTCTTTAGACCAATGTCAGGCTGCCTGCGATAAAAATATGTAATTATAAAAAGCAGAACCATTCCGCTAATTTGGTATTTAATATTCATATAAAAACCCTCTTAATTAGAATAATTTTAAACTAATTAAGAGGGTTTGACAAGTCTTATTATGCTAGTCTTTCACTATTTCATTACAATTTGAAAGCTCGTAAAGCTCACCTTCATATCCAGTGATTTCGATATCCTTTAGAACAAGTCTCTTTACATTTTCAATGTGGATACCTCTCTTAGAGCACTCCGGCACATCACAGCTCATAATAGGGGTTCCAGACTTCGCATCCTCCTTAAATGAAACTCTGATATGCTTCATTACGATTTCTTCTATAGGAGCTTCTGGAAGTCCTGCGAAATACAATGCGCTGACATGACAGTCTGTTGCATTTATATTCTCGAAAGTAAACTTTCTCATAAATGGAGTGCCAGCATCTACTGGAAGTGCCTTTCTGGTCTGAACATAATCTGCCTTTCCATCAGGATCACAGAAGTAAAACGCATTCGCAGTAAATGCATTCATAACACCCTTCATAGTAAGATTTCTAAAGGTAATATTATCAAGGACTGCATCGTTTCCTCTGCCTCGTCTGGTCTTTACTCTAAGACCTCTGTCTGTGTCACAGAACAGGCAGTCCTCCACCAAAAGATTCTTCACTCCACCGGCACACTCTGAACCAATAGTAACTGCTCCATGACCGTCCTGCATCAGGCACTGATAAATATGGAGGTCCTCAGAAGGCTTTTTATACTTTCTACCCATGTAGAGCTTTCCAGATTTAATAGCGATGCAGTCATCTCCGAGTGAGAAATGAACACCTACTATCTCTACACCATTACAGCTCTCAGGATCCAAACCATCTGTATTAGGTGAATCACTAGGATTTAATACAGTAGTTCCGACAAATTTAATATTATCACTGAAGTATGGATGAATAGTCCAAGAAGGGCTGTTCTTAAGTGTAAGTCCCTGCAGTCTAAAGCCATCACAGTGATTTAAGAAAAGAAGGCGAGGTCTGAATATCTTCATGCTTCTGACGTCCTTCCACCAGTTATCCTTAGAACCACAGCCATCGATGGTTCCCTGTCCATAAATAGTGACATTGGAAGCATTTATACCGCATAAAATGCCGGCATAGGCTGTGATAGGATTTCCTTCCCAGGTTCCAAGATTATACTCGCTCACACCGTCAGAGCCCTCTATCATACCCGGCAGCATAGCCATCTTATCCACAGAGGTATAAGCTAGAAGATTCGCACCCTTGGCAAGCTCGATATTCACATCACTCTTAAGGAAAATATTAGAGATCATATAATTTCCTTCTGGGATAAGAACTCGTCCATCCTTAGGGCAGGCCATAATGGCAGCCTGAATATAATGTGTATCATCAGTCAGTCCATCACCCTTCGCGCCAAAATCCTTTACATTTAATGTAACAAGTTCATAATTTGTATGAACTGTTGCACAAACTGTGCGATCACCATGTGCAGCAGTGATTTCATAGGTAGTATCCGGCAACAAATCATATACTGTAAATACAGCAGTATCTACTGTGCTGTAATCCTTGCCATTTACATTTATACGGTAAAAACCAGATGTATAATATGGACCCTCTTCTGAGATAAGGAAGGTCGCACTTCTAGCAGTCTTCATGATAAGAGTAAGCTCTTCCATTTTAACTGCAGCATGATTTAGCTCTCGCTCAATCTTCTTTTTTAATTCGATAACGCCTCTGTAATGCTCATAGATCTGATGATCCATAACACCGATGAGCTGCCCCAAAAGCTCACAGAAAACCTTAAGCTCCTCCTCGTTACCAGAATAGCTCTCATAGTACTTATTCAAAAGAGGCATCAAATGTATATAGCCCTCTTTTTTGTATTTAGTTGTCTCTTCAGATACTACAGGTACAAGCTTTTCTAAAAGTTCATTCACACCTAATCTGGTAGGAAAATTTACTATTCTAATCTCTTCCATAAAGCCCCCTAATCTACTTAAACGTGTAAGCGCTTACAACCGCTATATTCTTCCACGTAATATTACTATATATAGGCTATTTTGTAAAGTTTTAACTATCTCTATAGTATTGAAATTTAAATAAAATTTGGTTATAATATGTTAAGTTTTACGAAAGGGCTTACATAATGACTATTTATGATATTTCGAGAGAAGCAGGCGTAAGCATCGCCACCGTTTCACGAGTGCTGAATGGAAACGCTTCTGTTCGTCCTAAAACCAAACAAAAGGTTCTTGATATAATAGAAAAATACGGATATACACCTAATGCATTTGCCCGAGGTCTAGGTCTAAACACTATGCAGACTGTTGGACTTCTCTGTGCGGACTGCTCTGATATCTTTTTAGCCAAGGCTATCTACTATGTCGAGCAAAAGCTTCGCGAAGAAGGCTATGAGACCATTCTCTGCTCTACCGGATATACCCTAGAGGGTAAACAGGAAGCTATGACCCAGATTCTATCACGAAAGGTAGATGGAATTATACTCATAGGTTCGAACTTTATTTATGAGAACGAAGAAGATAACTCATATATAAGTGAGGCAGCCACTTCTATTCCTGTCATGCTTCTAAATGCAGATTATGATCACAGTGGTGTTTACTGCACCTTCTGTGACGATGCTAAGGCTATGCAGGATGCTACATCATATTTGATAGAAACTGGTCATAAGAAGATATTGCATCTGTATGACTCTATGTCGTATTCTGGCAAGAGAAAGCTTTCAGGTTATCAGGCTGCTCTTTTAAGTCACGATATAGTTCCTGATAAATCTTTAGCTCAGTATTTTACTGGAAACCGCGAGTCAGCCAGCGATATAGCCTCATTCTTAGATGAAATTTGGGAATCTGGCATTGAATTTGACGCCATTATGGCAAGTAATGATTACATGGCCATGGGTGCTCTTCGCTTCGCTCGTCTTAGAAAAATCATCGTGCCAGATGAGCTGGCCGTTATAGGCTATAATAATACCGTTTTAACTACCTGCTCTTATCCAGAGCTTAGCTCAGTAGATAATAAGGTAGAACAGATTTCTAACCAGCTTGTTCACACGCTTATCGAGGTACTTGCTAATAATAGCATGCCTCAGAAGGCTGTAGTCAGCGGAGAGCTCATTCGCAGAGCTACCACCAGATAGGATGTAATGTAAATTTTACATATAAAAGGAGAAGAACTATGAAACAATTTATGGACAAGGACTTCCTTCTGAAGACCGAAACCGCTAAGAAGCTCTATCACGATTATGCAGCTAAGATGCCAATCCTTGACTATCACTGCCATATCAACCCAAAGGAGATCGCTGAAGATCGTCACTTTGACAACATCACTCAGGTATGGCTCGGTGGAGATCACTACAAGTGGCGTTTCATGAGAAGCTGTGGCGTAGATGAGAAATATATAACCGGAAAAGAGACTTCTGATAAGGAGAAGTTCATGAAGTGGGCTGAGTG
>JAZRWF010000047.1:0-26705 GCA_045599565.1 Lachnospiraceae bacterium | reverse complement strand
TTCGCAGTTAATACATTAAAGGACACAGGTGGTTTTTCAATATGTAATTGTAAATTTATGGTGCTAGGCTTCCACCATTATGCCAGAAGCCTCAAAAAATGTTGGGCTAAAATAAAAAAACTCTAAATAAATATAAAGAATCTGTCGATAGAAGAAGTAAATGGCGAAATATCGTTATCAAATATTGGGACATGAGGATTAGTAATTCTTAAAAAATTACATAATTGGCTGGGGTAAAAATGAGTACTGAAATGGAAACACTATATTGGGTGAAACCACTTAAAGAGCGACTAGAGGCTATGGCTGAACAGATTCGAATGATGAATTTGGCTGAGGTTAAGCCTTTGCAGGTCACACCAGAGCAGTGTGGCTACAAAGGTGATGGCAAGGCCACGGTATACATTCAAAAGGCAATAGATGAGGCGGCTTCACTAGGTGGTGGAAGGGTCGTGCTGGCAAATGGCGATTATGTCAGCGGCACGCTGGTACTGCGCTCTAATGTGTCACTGTGCGTGGAAGCGGGTTCTAGAATACTTGGAAGCACTGACCTTAGTGACTACGAGGAGCATGTGGCGAGTCGAAGGACAGTCATGGATACGAACATGGGCATGAACCAGTCGCTTATTTTTGCCGAAGGCTGCGAGAATATAAGCATTTGCGGCGAAGGTATAATCGACGGTCAGGGAACCATGGATAACTTTAGAGGCGAGGAGACTGTGCACGGTACACCGGGCAGACCGTTTCTTATGCGTATCATAGACTGTAAGAATGTATTTCTGAAGGGTATAACCTTAAAGGACGCTGCGTGCTGGATGCAGAACTATTTGAACTGCGAAAATGTGGTTTTAGACAGTATTCATGTAGAAAATCAGTCAAATTATAATAATGACGGTATCGATATCGACGGATGTAAAAATGTCTGGATTCACGACTGTGAGGTGAAATCCGGTGATGATGCTCTTTGCTTTAAGGGCTGTGCGCAGGTGCCATGTGAGCGAGTGCTGGTAGAGAATAACACCTTCGTAAGCTCCTGCAATTCATTTAAAATCGGAACTGACACGCAGGGTGATTTCAGGGATATTTTAGTACAGAATTGTAAGCTTTTGGGCACGAGTGAGGAAATGAGACATATAAAGAATCTGTGCTCGGATTCTGGTATATCGCTCGAAATGCTGGATGGTGGAACCGTGGAAAACATTTATATTCGCGATATCGAGATGTCGCACTGCATGAGTCCATTCTTTATGCGACTTGAGGACCGTGGGCGCGTGAAGCCTGAGGATCCAAAGCCGTCTGTGGGAAATCTTAAGAATGTCGTAATAGAGCATGTGCGAGGCAAGGACTGCGGTCCAAGAGGTTCATATTTTATAGGAATTCCTGAGAAATGCATAGAAAACATTCTGTTAAAGGATGTGATGATAGAGCAGCTGGCTACCAGGCAGCCTGTCACAAGGGATAGCGATTTCGATGAGATGCGAGGCGTATATCCTGATGCGCACATGATCGACGATAAGGGTGATGCGCCAGCCTATGGACTTTGGCTTAGACACGTGAAGAATGTAGTGCTTGATTCATATAGCGTAAAGCCTATTGGAGATGAAAGCAGACCACGAATCGTGGCGGAAACAGACGCTTCTTATTTGGAGTGTTAGTAAAAAAGAGGAATTAGAGGAGTAGCTATGCCGAAGCAAACCTGGAAAGCTGGAAATATGATATATCCGCTCCCTGCACTCATGGTCAGTGTAGCAGATGAGAATGGAAAGCCTAATATTATAACCGTAGCTTGGTGCGGAACTACCTGTACAAATCCGGCTATGGCCTACATATCAGTTCGTAAAGAGCGCTATTCATACGAAATATTGACCAAAACTAAAGAGTTCGTACTGAATCTAACTACAGAGGATTTGGCTTGGGCATGTGATTATTGCGGCGTTAAAAGCGGTCGAGATGTAAACAAATTCAAGGAGTGTGGTCTGACAGCGGAAAATGCAGAGAAAGTAAACGCCCCACTTATAAAGGAAAGTCCTGTAAACATCGAATGTAGGGTCAGGGAAATAAATGACCTTGGAAGCCATACTATGTTTTTAGCTGAAGTTCTATGTGTTCACGCAGATGAAGCATATATGGATGAAACGGGTCGCTTTTCTCTTGAGAAGGCAAAGCCTATCTGTTATAGCCATGGTACCTATTTCACCATGGGCGAGCCTTTAGGTGGATTTGGTTTTTCTGTGAAAAAAGCACCTGCACCTAAGGTGGCAGAGCTCGTGATGGACGCGAAGCTTCTGACCGAAAAGAAGGATATACATGCCTACATTAAAAAGACGCTAGGATTTCCCGATTATTACGGAATGAATCTGGATGCTTTGTATGATTGTCTTAATGAAATGCCAGCAGACAGCTATTCACTGACTATAAAGAACCCACAGTATATCTCAAAGGATATGGCAGCTATACTGGAGGTTTTTAGAGAACGCGAGGAGTAGACGGAATTCCGTGTTGACACCTTAAACGCTAAAGTGTAAACTATAGCTATCAAGGTGAGGAGCGAAATTCTATGTTTAACGACATTTTATTAAATAATAATTTAACTATATCCGCGTGCACTAAAAAGACTGGTGTACCCAAGTCTACACTAGCCGATTTGGCAAAGGGTAAGACAAATGTGGATAACATGTCTGCTGGAAATCTTCTGAAGCTGGCACAGAGCTTCGGAGTCAGTATGGAAGAGCTTTTATATTATTGCAAGCTTCCGAGCATCGCAGACGAAAATGAGTACCGTTCAAAGGAAGCCATTCGCATAGAAAAAATAGGTCTTGAGATGTATGTTGCTATTCTTCAGAAGACCAGAATGCTGAATGCATGCTTCGTTTTAAACGATACTCTAAGATTTTCAGTGTATTTTGATGCTGTTAAGAGGTATTACGAATCTAAGGATATTCCACTTCCTAGGGAATATGAAAGGTACCTCGTCTAAATAATATCACTCACCAGGGTCGCAGCCGATGACTTTTCCTTGATTCCAAAGGTCTGCGACCTTTTTTGCTGCCTTTTCTTTGTCATCCTCTGACTTATAATCCACCACGACAGTGTAGGCACCGCAGTCTACACAATATACATGCATTCCGCTGTTTCCTTCCTGCTCCAAAAGACCTGATCCACCACACTTTGGGCAGTCGTTTAACTCAAAATTCATACCATTCCCCTTATCTAGTTACATATAATGCTATTACAATAAGTCCGATTATTACACGATATATCGCGAACACCTTGTAGCTTCCTTTTCTTAGGTAGTCTAACAGGAATTTAATAACAATGATACCCACTATAAAGCTTGAAACAACACCTGCGAAAAATGAAGCATCGAAGGCAAATTTGTCAAGGTCAAATATCACAGCTGCTGCTGTAATAGGAGCTGCAAGCATAAATGAGAATCTGGCTGCAGAGGTTCGGTCTATTCCAAAGGCACGGCTGACAGTCATGGTAATTCCAGAACGAGATACACCTGGAAATGCTGCCGCTATAGCCTGCGACATACCTATAAGAATGCCCTTCTTCATATCTATTTCATCGTATGAAACCTCGGACTTTGCTTTAGCATCCACAAGGTAAAGGATAATACCCATCACTATAAGTGCTATAGCGATTAATAGCATCTCAAGGCTTATGTTTTCGCCTATAATCTTTTCAGACACCTTGTCCAAAATCAGCGAAAGAACGCCTGCCGGAATGGTCGCGACCACTAAAATCCAGAACATTTTCCCTTCTTTTGAGACTTCTTTCTTGGTTACCTGCTTAACTCCACCGATTAAAAGACTGAGCCAGTCCTTAAAGAAGAAGATAAGCATCGCCAAAAGTGTGCCTATATGAAGGGCTACATCGAAGCTGTCTGTGATTTCCCAGCCAAATATCCATGGAAAAATGTTTAAATGTCCTGAGCTGGACACTGGCAGGAATTCTGTTAATCCCTGGATTATACCAAGCACAAGTGAGTGAATGATTTCTGTCATTATCAACACCTCTTTTATTTGTTAATTTTAGATTTTATTTCAGCCAGAGAATTTGTAAAAGGCGCTCTTGCTATACCATATTCAGTGACTATGGCTGTGATTAGGTCATTGTCTGTCACATCAAATGCTGGATTAAACACCTTCACTCCATCTGGAGCCATGCGTTTCTCATACCACATCTCTGTGACTTCTTCTGGACTGCGCTCTTCGATTTTAATCTCAGCACCAGTTTTTATGCTAAAGTCTATAGTAGAGGTAGGAGCGCATACATAAAAAGGAACATTGTATCTCTTGGCAACAGTAGCCACTACAGAGGTACCTATTTTATTAGCGGTATCTCCATTAGCCGCCACTCGATCACAGCCGACAAATACAGCATTTATCCAGCCATTTTTCATAACCATAGCAGACATGTTATCACAGATGAGCGTAACATCTACACCGGATGAGTGAAGCTCATAAGCCGTCAGTCTGGCTCCCTGCAAAAGAGGCCTGGTTTCATCCGCAAAGACCTTTAGATTATAGCCTTTTTCCTGTGCCAGGTAAATAGGCGCGGTAGCTGTACCATATTTACTGGTAGCGAGTTGACCGGCATTACAGTGAGTCAGTATACCATCACCGGGCTTTATGAGTGAAAGGCCGTATTCCCCTATCATTCTGCATACCCAGGTGTCTTCCTCTTTTATCTTAACAGACTCATCGTGAAGCAGCGTTAACACTTCTGCTATATTTTGGCCTGCATCCAGCGCAGCCTTGCAGATTTTATCCATTCTGTTAAGAGCCCATGACAGATTCACAGCTGTAGGTCTTGAAGAATCGAGGTACTCTTTATTTTTAACAAATTCAGCATAAAAGTCAAAGGCATTTGTCGCCTTAATCTGTTTTGCAAGCACATATATACCAAAGGCTGCGCACACGCCTATAGCTGGTGCACCGCGAACCTTTAGCAGATATATCGCATCCCAAATCTCCTGTGCGGTATGAAGCCTTACTAACTCGGTTTTACCCGGGAGCAGGGTCTGGTCGATTATGACCACACAGCCACTTTCATCGTCCAGATCCACCGTCTCATATTCCATTATGTTCTTTTCCATGGTTAAGTTTCCTATCCAATATATTTAGCTGTTACCACGATTAACTCTTTTATCAGACTATATGCCTCGTCTAATAATGTCATAATCATTTTAGCCTTTCTATATATTATAACGAATGAATATCAATAATGTCTTCGTAGAAGCTACTCCTCTCCATACAGCAGTGTGAACGTATTATAGTGATCTTCAGTGTAATAAATCAGACCGTCGTTAGAATATACGATGCGTTTGGCATTTCTTGAACCGCCGACATAATCTATGTCGCATTCAAAGTATTGGCGACCTTTTTCCTTAGGAAGATTTCCTTCACGATTTCCAAACTTATCACCGCCTATGCTTTTGCCAGGCGCCACCTTATCCAGAGACCCATTATCCGGCCAGCCGAGCGCCTTTGCCTCGTCCTTGGTTATATAGTTGCTTGGGAGGTGGGCGTAGGTGTTTAAGTATAAGGCGACATTCTCTTTGTCTGTATAGATGCCATCTTCGAGAATGGCGGTGTATGCGAGTGCGACTATTTCCTCCGGGATTTCGTCACTAGCCTGGATGATGGATGCAGGCTGAGAATCTGCGACTACAGCAGCACTACTGGGAATGTCAATATCGAATTCATCATCCTTAGGTGATGAGATAAATACATTTAAAAGCAGCGCCACAGCTATGAGTATCACTGCCAGCACCATTGTGTTATTTTTATTTTTCATGATAATCTAAATAGCCTTCCTATTGATTTACATGTTTCAATATACATTTCATCACCATTTTTTTCAATGTTATTTCGCATAATATAAACGTTCTTCGAGTTTATACTTATTATAGTTGCTTTTTTTCTTGAGTTTAGATGGGAAAAAGCAACCTGATTACTCGGATTACATGATGCGTTGCTTTTGCGGCTGGATTTCAGGTGAAAAAGGCAACTGTTTAGGCTGCTTTATGAATTCCGTTGCCTTCAGGGAGACGACTGCGCTTGAAAAAGCAACGCATTTACAGTAAGTGCAGAAAACGTTGCCTACACTAGGGATACAGCGCATGAAACTATAATACAAAGCTAGCATATATCTTCTTATTATGTTATAATCCTCAAAAACTTCCAAAAAAGGAGTGACAAGCTATGTATTATATGGATTGGACTTATATTTTCGTTCTTATCGGTGCTGTTATATCAGCTATAGCTTCAGCAAATGTAAACGGAACCTTTAAGAGATACCAAAAGACTAGAAATATGCGTGGGCTGACTGCAGAGCAGGTGGCTGCGCAGATACTTAAGAGTGCAGGAATATTCGATGTTAGAATAGATCACATCAAAGGAAACCTTACTGACCACTATTCACCTAGTGAGAAGGTTCTTCGCCTTTCGGACTCTGTGTACGGGTCTACCTCGGTAGCAGCCATAGGTGTGGCTGCGCATGAGTGTGGACATGCCATCCAGCATCAGGTGAGCTATTGGCCGCTTAACCTCAGATCGTTTTCTGTTCCAGTAGCTAATATAGGCTCTAAGCTTTCATGGCCTATTATAGTGGGAGGACTTATCTTTGGCGCCCCAAGCATAGCACAGATCGGAGTGTTCTTATTCCTTGGAGTAGTTTTCTTCCAGCTTATTACACTTCCAGTGGAGTTCAATGCTTCTAGGCGTGCGATAGCTATTCTTGACACTCAGGCGATTTTGGGTGACAGTGAGCTTAGAGGAGCTAAAAAGGTACTTAAGGCTGCGGCACTTACCTATGTGGCTGCACTGTTTTCTGCTATTTTACAGCTTATACGACTTATCATGATAGTAAACAGAGGACGTAGGGATTAATGAAGATAGAAAAGATAAATGAAAACCAGATAAAGATAGAGCTTATGCCAGATGATCTCAGGGAGCGTCATATCGTTATAGATGAGCTGGCTTATGGGTCGTCAAAGGCTAAAGCCTTATTTAAGGAGCTCATGGACTTGGCATTTACTGAACTGGCCTTTGATACAGAGGATTTCCCAGTGATGGTGGAGGCGGTTCCTATGGGCGAGGAAAGGCTTACACTCACTATTACAAAGGTAGATAATCCAGACGAATTAGATACCAGATTTTCAAGATTCTCAAATGAGGATGAGTATTTGGGAGAGTATTTCGAGGATATGGAGGAAATGCTTGATTTGAATCTGGACGATGAGCTGGTTCCTATAGCGGATGCAGCAGCAGATGAAATCCTAAACGCTTTTAAGCGCATAAAGGATGTCATGGAAAAGCCGGATGCTAAGAATCGTCGAAAGAAGATACCGCATGAGGCGATGGACATCACAAAGATGTTTGAGTTCGAAGGTATGGACAGCTTGCTTCGCGCAGCAGCAGTTACAAAGGATATCTACGCGGCTAGCAATAGTCTGTACAAGCATCCTATAAATGGCAATCTGTATTTGATAGTTCATAAAGGAACACATACTCCTGAGGAGTATAATAGGGTTTGTAATACACTATCAGAGTATGGAACACAGCATAGATATGGGGCTGGAACGGATAGCTATATGAAGGAACACTATAAGCTTATTATAGCAACGGACGCTCTTAATAAATTAGGAAATCTGTAAATAAAAAATGCCAGGTTATCATAGATAACCTGGCATAAATTTCGCTTTTAATTAAGCCTCTGCGATAGCGCCTGTTGGGCAAACACCAGCGCAGGTACCGCATGATACGCAAGCACCAGCATCGATCTGGGACTGGCTGTCTCCCTGTGAGATAGCTCCTACTGGGCACTCACCCTCACAAGTACCGCATGATACGCATGAATCAGAAATAACATATGCCATGACAAAATCCTCCTTTAAATAATAATCGTATTAATTTCGATTTCGTTATTGATAACTTTTATCGATAAAGGAATTATAAAACAGCTTTAGGCTAGTTTCAAGTATAAAAATAGATACAATAGGCTAGACATGGCTTGCCAAAATATGCACATACATATATAATAGCTTTTGACTTAACTTGATTGTTATGTTCATGCTAGAAGTCATGGACTAGAAGGAGGAAATATGTCTAGAGTATCTAAAGAAACTATGATAGGTGAGCTTTTAACTATCGATGAGGGCGTAGCACCTATCTTACTTGGTATTGGTATGCATTGTCTTGGATGTCCTTCATCACAGATGGAGACCATCGAAGAGGCAGCTATGGTTCATGGTGTAGATGCTGATATGCTCGTAGATGAGATTAACAGCTATCTTCAGGCACAGGGCTAATTGCCAAAGCTAAACTATTAATAAAGGACCTCGGCTTTGTATAAAGTCGAGGTCCTTATTTTTATACTACATATTCTTTATATCTATTATAGTCTATCCTGCTCAGTCTGAGTGTAAGCTTCGTTCCCTCTGCCACATACTCAGTATTTAAAGCGGCATTGTTTTCCATGAGTGCGCTTACTATAGAACCCTTTGAATAAGGAATCAAAAGAGTACATTCCACTATATCGAGCTGTGCCTCGATAAGGTTAAGAAGCTCATCTAAACCGATGTGCTCCTTTGCTGAAATGTAGATTTCGGTCGAAGAGTTCGTCTGCTTAATGGAAGGAATATCCTTTCCACTGAGGTCAGCCTTATTGTGGACGATGATAGTCGGAATGTCGCCTGCACCTAAATCGGCAAGAGTTCTGGTGGTCACCTCTATATGAGCGTTTACATATTCATCACTGTCGTCTATCACATGAAGAATAACATCAGCCTCAGCTGCCTCTTCGAGCGTAGAACCAAAGGCTTTTACTAGGTGATGAGGAAGCTTGTCTATAAAACCGACTGTGTCGGATAAAAGCATAGGGCTGTGTCCAGGTGCTTCCAGTCTTCGGACGGTGGTGTCTAGTGTAGCGAAGAGCATATCCTCGGTGTATACCAGACGCTGTGCATCCAGCTGCTCGGCTGGTGTATACTCTGTTAGAAAGGCATTCATAAGAGTAGATTTTCCAGCATTTGTATACCCCACTAATGCCACGCGGATATTTCCGCCATCTGCTCTGTGTGCTCGCTGAGTTCGTCTGTTTTTCTCTACATCGGAAAGCTGAGCCTTTAAATGATCCAAGCGCTGCTCCAAATATCTTCTGTCGAGCTCGAGCTGCTTCTCACCGCTACCCTTGTTAGACAGAGCACCTGAGCCACCACCCTGTCGGCTGAGCGCATTGTGAAGCCCTACGAGCCTTGGAAGCATGTATTGCAGAGAAGCCACCTCTACCTGAAGCTTGGCTTCCTTTGTTTTAGCACGTCTTGAAAAAATCTCAAGTATGAGAGAGCTTCGGTCCATGACAGCGATATCCCATTCATCCGATAGGTTTCGAAGCTGCGATGGTGAAAGCGAATTATCAAGGATGACCATCTGCGCTTCCAGCGCTGCGATGGATTCTTTGATCTCAATAACTTTTCCAGAGCCTATATATGTGGCCTTGTTTACTGTAGGAAGCTGCTGTGTAACGATGGCGACTACCTCCATATCACAAGCCTCTGCCAGACCCTTTAGCTCATCCATGGAGCGGTCAAAGTCTTTATCCTCTCCAGTATCTACGCCTACTAAAATGGCTTTTTCCATAGAAATCCCTTTCAAAAAAATATAGTATCATTGCCATAATATCATAGATTTCTCCCCTTGCAAATACATAGTGGAATAAGCTAAAATAGTTTGGTTAATTAGAAGTGAGGAGAATGCTATGATTTGTAAGATTTTTATATGCTTTTTGATATATAGCTTTTTCGGTTGGGTTTATGAGACTATGCTTTGCACCATAAGGGATAAAAGCTGGAAAAACCGCGGCTTTTTATTCGGTCCGATTATCCCTATATATGGCTTTGGTGCTACCTTTGCATCACTGCTTTTTATTATAGTGCCTATACCTTGGCTCCAAAACGGCGGTCATTTGGCTATATTTCTTACCTGTGCTATTGGC
This sequence comes from Lachnospiraceae bacterium, assembly GCA_045599565.1. Lineage (GTDB taxonomy): Bacteria > Bacillota > Clostridia > Lachnospirales > Lachnospiraceae > Pseudobutyrivibrio. The sequence goes on along the minus strand of JAZRWF010000047.1, from coordinate 16,703 downwards.
TCCTTTATTTTGGAATATTCTACATCCTATGTGCTTGAGAAGATTTTTCACGCTGTGTGGTGGGATTATTCCAGAATGCCATTGAATATTCATGGTAGGGTGTGCCTTATATTTACAGTGCTTTTCGGTGTGGCCGGTGTAATTATTGTAAACTGGGTGCTGCCGCCTATTTTGGCACTTCCTATTTTTAAGTATGAGATAGCGATGGAGTTTTTAGCCTTGGCTCTTGCAGTGGTGCTCGGAATGGATATAGCTCTTACTGTCACGGAGCTTAATGAGTTTAATAGAAAATTTGTCGCTATGAATGAGCAGATAAATGAGCGTATGGCAGAGTATGTAGAGAAGTTCGGCGAGTCTGTGGCAGATACCAGAGAAAAGCTTTCACTCGAGCATTTGGAGGCATATATAAAGCATGCTTCACTTACTCAGAAGGCTACTATTTCGCATGTAGTCGGATTCAGATTAAAGGATAAGGATCACGAGAGCATTAAGCTTAAGCAGAGCATGCATAACTTCCTGACGAAAAATGTGTTTAGAAAGACCATAAAGGACGAAGCGGTGGATGAGGCATGCTAAGAAGATATTTTGGCGATTATGAGAGCTTTGAGTGTTTAGCCGACAAATGTCCCGACACCTGCTGTAGTGGCTGGCTGATTCAGATAGATGAAGATAGTCTGGAATGGTACAAGGATCTGGAGAAGGAAAAGCCTTCTCTAATGGCGAATAAAATAGACTGGTCGGAAGGCTGCTTTTGCAATAGAGAGAATGGGGATTGTGCCTTTCTCATGGAAAGTGGGTTGTGCGAGCTTCAAAAGACGATGGGCGAGGAGGCACTTTGCTACACCTGTGACATGTATCCGCGCCATGTGGAGGAGTTCCCTGAGGTTAGAGAGTATTCGCTATCTGTATCCTGTCCGGCAAATGCACTTGCACTTGTAAAGAAGAAGGAGTTTTACAGGCTGACCGAAACCGAGGATGAGCAGGAGGATAATCCAGAGGATTATGAGGATTTTAATGAGCTCTTGTTTGAGCACCTGCTCAAATGCAGAAGGGCTATTATCCTGATTCTGGAAATGTCTGATATCACCTTTGTAGAAAAGTCAAGGCTAATCATAGGTACCATGTGCCGTATACAGGATGCGCTGGATGAGGGCGATTGGGATGCGATAGATGATATATTGGATGATCCTATGGCGGGCGAGGATGATTTGAAGGCGAGAGATTACCAAAGAATTCTGGGAAATCTTGAGGCATTGGATGAGACCTTTGCGGCTTGGATGCAGCAGGCACTAGACTCTGAAGAGCTAGGTGAGCAGATATGTGATGATTTCACGATGGCTCTTTTATGTGAGTACTTTATATATACGTATTTTTGCGGGGCGGCATATAATGGCTATGTATACGCTTTGGCGAGGGAAGCGATATTTTTTGCAAAGCTTATAAATCTTTTGATGGCAGCCAGAAAACGTGAGCTAAAGCATGAGCTTTCCGACGAGGAGAGGGCTTGGGTGGTTTACAAGTTTTCAAGAGAACTGGAGCATTCAGATGAGAATTTGAACGCCTTGCAGGAAATGATGGATGAGATTTAGAAAGGTTACGACATGGGTAAGATAATTATTATACAGGAGACCACTAAGAATCCTATAACTCTGATGGGTGAAAGAGCAGGTGTTTGCTGGGGAGCTGACCTTAGCGATGCTGCTAAAAATTATAAAAGAGGCTTGGACTGTCTTGAGTCAGGTCATGGCCGTGTGATGGAGTATGTAAATCTGGAGCTTGTGCTGGATGGATATTCAGCCAGAGTAATAAGAGAGTGGTACACCCACGTGGGCGGAGCTCCGACCAGACTGCAGGCAAGCACAAGATACATTAATTATAAGGATTTTGAGTATGTTATCCCACCTAAGATAGCTGCCAATGAGGAGGCTAAAAAAAGGTATGTGGAGATGATGGAAAGCATTGCCGGTACAGCACAGTACTTAGAGACTGAGCTTGATATTCCAAGAGAGGATGCAGCTATGCTTTTGCCTCTTGGTATGGGTACAAAGATCGTGGACAAGAGAAATCTCAGGTCTATTGTGGAGATGAGCCATCAGAGAATGTGTACAAGGGCTTACTGGGAATACAGACAGCTCATGAATGATTTGTGCGCTGCTCTATCTGAGTATTCAGATGAGTGGAAGTATTTGGTGGATAACTATTTCATGCCTAAGTGTGAAGTGAGTGGGTATTGTACAGAGAAGAAGAGCTGTGGTCGTAAGCCAAAGAAAGACTAGATATGGAACTCAGACGTAGGATTTTTGATATCATCCAAATAGGAGATAAGAGCAATAGCATAAGCAGGGGCTTTGATGTGGTGATAGTGATAAACATCATTGCAAACATCCTGGTTATGTTTTTGGATACCTTTGATAACCTTATAGGGTATAAAGGACTCTTTCACTTCGTGGAAATATTCACCACTGTTTTTTTCTGCGTGGAGTATATTCTGCGTATCTGGACAGCGGACTATCTCTATCCAGAGAGTGGAAAGCTGAAGGCCAGACTTAGGTTTTTAGTGTCGTACGATGGTATAGTGGATCTCTTTACCATATTGCCAGTATTCTTCCTGGCTGGCTTTGTGGTATTTCGTATGCTTCGCGTAGTGCGAATTTTCCATCTGTTTAGATTGAATTCGAAGTACGATTCCTTTAATGTCATAACCTCCGTTATTTACGAGAAGCGAAATCAGATTATGTCCTCACTTTTTATACTGATAGTGCTGATGCTGGGAAGCAGTCTTTGCATGTATTCAGTGGAGCATGAGGCGCAGCCAGAGGCTTATGCAAATGCGTTCTCAGGCGTTTGGTGGGCTGTCAGTGCCCTTCTTACCGTGGGATATGGGGATATTTATCCTATCACGACCCTGGGAAGGATTATTGCTATTATAATAGCCTTTCTTGGAGTGGGCGTGGTGGCTATACCTACTGGTATTATTTCCGCCGGTTTCGTGGAGCAGTACCAGAGAAAGTCGGAGCTGGCAAAATATCAGCGAACAGAGGTGACTGAGCTAGAGGAGCTGGTGGTAGACGAAACTATGGCGGGGAAGGCTGTCTTTGAGCTGAATAAGCATGATAATATGGAGATTTTGCTTATTCTCAGAGATGATCTTTCCATTTTGCCTAAAGAGGATACGATGGTGAGATTTCATGATGTGCTAGTAGTTCGTGTGTTTTAGTGGGTGTATAGACAGATGCTAGATATATTTATTTTTACAATAAATGCGATACTTCCAGTAGTACTTCTCATGGTACTAGGATACTTTCTTAAGGCTAAGGGGATGTTCACAAAGGATTTTTTAAAGATAGCGAATACCCTTGTATTTAAGGTGCTGCTGCCAGTTCTTCTTTTTAAAAATATCTCCGAACTTGAGAGTATTAGGGAGGTGGATTTTTCTGTCATAGCTGTAGTGCTGGTAGGAATTGTGCTTCTTTTTATAGCAGGACTTTTGATTATAAAGGCTATCCCTGCGCCAGATGAGAAGGGTGTGGTGCTTCAGTGCACGTTTAGGTCTAACTTTGCATTGATAGGTATTTCCCTGGCTGAGATGTTAGGAGGTAGCAGTGGCGTTCTTTCAGCAGCGCTTATATCTGCATTTTCTATTCCTATTTACAATATTCTGGCTGTTATCTCACTTTCTGTATTCACTGATAAGGTGGAGGGAAGTGTTAAGGATCAGATAGCGGATATTGTAAAAAAGATTCTAAAGAATCCTTTGATTATAGGTGTTCTATCGGGTATCGTCTTTTTGGTTTTGAAGCCATTGGGTTATGAAATAATCCCAGCAAAGGTATTGGAGAGCTTTGGCTTTACGAAGACCTTTGTCAGCTATGTAGCGAGGGCTGCGTCACCGCTCTCACTTATAGTTTTAGGTGGTCAGTTTGATTTTTCTAAGATAGCAGGCTTTAGAAAGCAGATTATTATAAGCGTGGCTGCCAGAAACTTTATGGCGCCAGCGATTGGCCTTGGAATTGCGATAGCTGCCAATGCACTCGGTCTTGTCAGCTTCGATGCAGGAGTGTATGCTTCACTGGTAGCGCTCTTTGGAACGCCGGTGGCGGTTTCATCCGCTATTATGGCCGAGGCTATGGGTTCAAATGGACAGCTGGCCTCGCAGCTTGTAGTCTGGACTACTGTGGTTTCTGCGTTTAGCCTGTTTATTATAGTATTTATTCTTCGCGCAGTGGGGTTATTATAATGAGTCAATGCGATTTTTGTGCACACTTTGAATACGATGAGGATGATGAGGAGTATTACTGCGGTGTAAATATGGATGAGGACGATTTATACCGATTCCTGACAAATAAAAAAGACTCATGTCCATTCTATCGAAATGGAGATGAGTACTTAGTGGTAAGACATCAGATGTAATGTTTTAGCGGATGCTTATTTCGCCTGAATTCAGATATTCTCTGTAGCCATCGTTATATTCGACCAAAAGATGACAGGCTTCGTTTATATCTAAAACCTTTGCGTGTGTGCGGTCTGGCTGTCCATCCACGATTGGTCTTGGAGTATGGTCAGGTGTAAGTAGAGTAACCTCTTTCCCGATAGCTACACAGCGCTTCTTATAGCTTTCTATGTACGAAGGAGATGGGAAATCTCTGTAGTATTTCATGAATCTAATTATAAATTCAGACAAAATCCTGTTTTTAAAATTTTCAATACTTCCGATAGCTTCGTAGCTTATGGCGCCAGCTATCTCTTTTAGCTCCTCTGGGAAACCGTTTTCAGGGGCGTAGACATTTATACCTATTCCAGGGACTACATATTCTAATGAACCGTCCTCCATAGAGGTGGATGCCTCTGTCAGTATACCGGATATTTTCTTTCCGTCGACCAGGATATCATTCACCCACTTGATGTCTACAGGAACGCCAGTGACAGCTTCTATTGCCTCTGCTTCAGCGGTGACAGCTAATGTGGTTAAATTGGCAGCCTGTGTGATGTCACAGGTAGGATGTAAAAGAAAGCTTATATATACTCCGCTTCCAGCAGGGGAGTAAAAGGCGCGCCCTCTACGTCCTCGTCCTGCAGTTTGTTCAGCGGATATCATTATCATATCCGTTTTCTTTCCAGCGCTTGCAAGGGCTTTAAGCTGAGTGTTCGTGGAGTCTACCTGGTCGCGGACATCCAGCTCTATTTCTATGTTTGCCTTCTTTAGCTCAGCTTCTATATATTCCTTTGAGATAATATCCCCAGACTGCCTTAAGGTGTAGCCCTTGTTATTAACAGCCTCTATGGTGTAGCCGGAGGTTTGAAGCTCCTTTATGGCCTTCCATACAGCAGCTCTTGTACAGCCGATGGAATTAGCCATCTCCTCGCCTGAGAGAGGAGTACCCTTTGCGTTTTCGAGTTTTGTTAAGATTTCGCTTTTTACTGACATATCATTCTAAAAAACGAGTAGGTGTTATTTGCACCTACTCGATAAAAAACTATTATTAACCCTGGAGCTTTTCGATGATGATAGGAAGAAGCTCGTCTACCTTATCGTTTTCAAGCTGGCAGGTACCTGCGTTCGCGTGTCCGCCTCCGCCGTACTCTAAGCAGATATCTCCTATGTTTACCATGGAAGCCTTATTAACGATAGACTTTCCAATCATGCAAGGAGTGTTCTGCTTCTTGAAGCCCCATGTAACATGTACTGAGATTTCGGTCTCTGGGTAGAGCGCATAAATCATGAAACGGTTTCCAGTATAGATAACCTCTTCGTTTCTAAGATCGAGTACTACTACCTTTCCTTCTACTCTGGCAAGCTTTTTAAGCTGTGCGATGAACAGCTCCTGCTGCTCAAAGAAGAGGTCAACTCTTTCCTTTACGTCTGGAAGATCGAGCACATCATCTATGCTGTGAGTTACACAGTAGTCGATAAGCTCCATCATGAGATCATAGTTAGAAATTCTGAAATTATGGAAACGTCCAAGTCCTGTACGGGCATCCATGAGGAAATTCATGAGAACCCAACCAGATGGATGAAGAATTTCATCTACAGTAAAGTCTGCAGAGTCACCCTTGTCTACTGCTTCCATTATCTCATCAGAAATGCGTCCTAAGTTATAGCCCTTAGCCTTGTAGTATTCATATACCACGCGTGCAGCAGACTTAGCATCTTTTTCGATGATGAGCTTAGATGTGTCTACGCCCTTTGCCTTAAGGCGAAGAAGCTCTGACTCATGATGGTCAAAAGACAATGATACTCTTGGGTCGAATGGAAGATTAGTAGTGATATCATTATCTGTTAACTCTATGAGTCCATCCTGCACATCCTTAGGATGTACAAATTTTATGTCATTTTCAATGAGGCCAATCTCTTTAAGAATCATGGCACATACTAAACCATCGAAATCACTTCTGGTTACCAGTCTCATTTGTAAAACCCCCTTTTTATTATTAAGCCTTTAAGCAAATACCCTTAGCAGCAAGCTTTTCTGTAATCTGGTCTACTACAGCCATAACCTCATCTCCTGTGAGCGTGCGCTCATTGTTAGAGAAGCTGAGTCTTACGGTGATAGATTTTCCAGAAATATCATGATATGTGTCTATAACACTAACCTTCTTAATGTCAGGACAATTAATCTCTGTGATCACGTCATTTATATCAGAAAACTTGTTGGCAATGTAGTTCAAATCGATATCCATTCCAGGGAACTTACTTGGCTCATCATATGAAAGAGGAGCGGTGGCAAGCTCAGTGAGAGCTGCTATATCAAGCTCTGCAAATACAACAGCAGCCTTCTTATCTATCTTTTTAGCTACAGTTGGATGAGGAATGCCGATGACACCTACGCGCTTTCCATCTACATACACACCATTTAAGTTCTTTGGGTGCTCATACTCGTGGGTAGGAGCTTCCTTCTTAAAGGATACGCTCTGGTGCTTAATATCGCTGACAAATACTGCGATTATATCGATAAGGTCAGCATAGAGCTTAGCGAGAGTCTTCTCCTTATCATATAAGGTGATAGCCAGCTTTTTGTATTCATCTACTAAGCCGTTTTCCTTAAGGCCTAAAGCTACGTGACCGATTTCGAATATACCGTATGCTGGAGCGTAGCCTACATTGTTCTTTGTGAGAACGAGCTGAGTAGGAATAATGCTTCTTCTGATGGTCTCGATGTTAGGGTTGGTAGAGCCGGCGAGCTTGATATTATCTTCTACAGCTATTCCAAGCTTCTTATAGTCATCAGCGTATGCCCATACATAAGAGTGAACCTCATGCAATGAGAATCTCTTTACCAGGATATCCTTGATTCTGTCCTCAAGCGACTTCTCTGGAGCTACGCGAACAGGGTACAAAGGAGCGATAGCTGTGTTAATTTCGAAGTTATCATATCCATAGATACGGGTGATTTCCTCGATGATGTCTGCCTTGATAGTGACATCCTTAGTAGCTCTGAAGCTAGGGACATCCACGTGGAAGTTATCTCCATCTGCAGATACCTTAAAGCCGAGAGAATTAAGGGTGTTTACAATGTGCTCATTTGTAATTTCGATACCTGTGTATCTGTCGACAAATGCTTTGTCAAAGTCTAATGAAACTGCTGGATACTTCTTGGCATATTCATCTGTAAGACTTGAAACTACAGTCATTCCAGAGTCAATATCTGAAAGAAGCTTTACGAAACGAGCTATGGCAGGTACTGTCATCTCAGGATCAAGACTCTTCTCATATCGCATAGAAGCATCGGTTCTATGTGAAAGTCTAACAGTAGACTTTCTAACAGAAGCAGCATCAAATGTAGCTGACTCAAGTGTAAGTCTGGTGGTGTCCTCCACGATCTCGGAATCAAGACCACCCATGATACCAGCTATAGCAACAGGTGTGTCTGAATTGCAAATCATAAGTGTGTTTTCATCGCAGCTTCTCTCTACACCGTCGAGAGTAGTGAAGGTGAAAGGCTTGTCAAAACGCTTTACTCTGATAGCCTCTACCTTTCTGCTGTCAAATGCATGCATAGGCTGTCCCATCTCAAGCATGAGATAGTTAGTAAGGTCAGCTAAGAGGTTTATAGCGCGCATGCCGCAGTAGAAAAGACGAATACGCATGTTTACAGGGGCTACATTCTTTTGAATGTTCTCGACCTGCAGACAAGAATAACGATAGCAAAGGTCATCCTCTATCTTCATGTCAACCTTTGGAAGGCTGTCATATTTGCTTAAGTCAACTGTGTCTAGTGGCTTAAGAGGTCTGCCTGAAATGGCTGCGAACTCTCTTGCCATACCATAGTGACCCCAAAGGTCAGGACGGTTTGTAAGAGACTTATTATCCACCTCGAAGATGATATCATCTATAGCATATACGTCCTTAAGATCTGTTCCAAGAGCTACATCCTCTGTGATATCCATGATGCCATCATGGTTATCTGAAATGCCAATCTCCTTTTCAGAACAACACATACCGTAAGAGGTATATCCTGCTACTGGTCTAGGTGAAATCTCTATTTCTCCTAGCTTAGCACCGACTCTTGCAAAAGCAGTCTTCATACCTACTCTTACGTTAGGAGCGCCACATACTACATCTACCAGATTTCCAGAACCATCATCTACCTTTAAGAGATGAAGCTTCTTTGAATCAGGATGATTTTCTATAGACTTAATCTCGGCTACTACTACACCGCTTAAGTCACTTCCTTTGTAAAAAATCTCGTTTTCTACTTCTGCTGTAGACAAAGAAAAACGAGCGATAAGCTGGGTAAGATCCAGCCCGTCAAGATCCACGAAGTCGCGAATCCAATTCATAGATACGAACATGTCATCTTCCCCCTTTCCTATTTATCATCTGTAAACTGTGAAAGCTTAGCAAGTGAACCGGAGTTTAAATCTCTGATGTCTGCTATGCCGTATTTCATCATGGCAAGTCTTGTAAGTCCAAGACCAAAAGCGAATCCAGTGTACTCGTTAGGATCGATGCCACCTTCCTCTAAAACTCTAGGATGAATCATTCCACATGGACAAAGCTCCAGCCATCCAGAGTGCTTACATGAAGGGCAGCCTGATCCTCCGCAGATGAGGCAGCTGATATCGAGCTCAAAGCCAGGCTCCACGAATGGGAAGAAGCCAGGGCGAAGACGTACCTTTATGTCCTTCTGGAAGACCTCTGAAAGCATGGTCTTCATGAAATAGATAAGGTTCGAAATGGAAATATTCTTATCTACCATAACACCTTCCATCTGGAAGAAGGTATTCTCGTGGCAAGCATCGGTAGCCTCGTTTCTGAAGCATCTGCCAGGGAAAATAGCCTTGATAGGAACGCCCTTGTTTATAAGAGCATCCTTATATTTTTTATAGATTGCATTCTGCGCAGCAGAGGTCTGAGATTTTAAAAGCTGACCATTCTCTAAGTAATAGGTATCCTGCATATCTCTGGCTGGATGATACTTTGGAATGTTTAGTGACTCAAAGCACTCATAGTCAGTTACGATTTCAGTGTAATCCTCCACAGTAAAGCCCATGGACTTAAAGATGTCCTCACACTGACGCTGTACTAGGGTGATAGGGTGATAGCTTCCGCGCTCTAGATTAGGAGGCATAGAAACGTCAAATTCCTCCATGGAATTAATCTCAAGCTCCATGAGCTGGCGAGCTAATTCCTCCTGCTTAGCTGTGATGGCTTTAGTAACATTTTCCTTAAGCTCGTTGCTCGCCTTACCAAGGGTTTTCTTCATCTCAGCTGAGAGACCATCTAAACCTTTTAATGCATTTGTAACAGAGCCTTTTTTACCAAGGTATGAAACACGGACAGACTCAAGTTCTTCGATGTTTTTAACCTGTGCTAATTCTTGCTCAAATTTTGCTTTGAGCTCTGCAATCATATCAATCATATCAATTCTCCTAATGGATTATTGGGCATAAAAGCCCACACTCCATAATGTTATCACAAAGTACATTCGGTATCAAGAAAAGAGAGCGTATTCTTTGAATTTATCGCCTCTTTCTTCGAAATTTTTAAAATAACCATAGCTGGCAGCGGCAGGGGAAAGGAGAACTGCCTTTCCTTTTGCACAGTTTTTAGCGGCAAATTCACACGCTTCCTTTAATTCTTCGATGTAAACAACGTGCTCCATCAGTGCGGCGTTATCCTCTAGCATAGCTAGAATTCGTTTGCCACTTTCGTACATAAGAACGATATAGTCTATTTCGCCAACAGTCTCCTTAAGATAGGCTGCGATAGGCACATAGTCTATTCCGCGATCCATTCCACCGAGTAAAAGAACGCCTGTATTAGGGTAAGCCTTAAGGGCAGATATTGCAGAAAATGGGGTGGTGGATATAGAATCATCAATGTAGGTGATGCCATCCTTTGTGCCGATAGGTGAAAGCCTGTGCGCCAAAGGCTTAAAGGTTCTTACTGCCTCAGTGAAGACAGCATCCGTGATGCCATAGAGCTTTGAAATCTCATATGCAAACGCGAGGTCTAACATGTTATGTTCTCCACGTAGTGAGGCACCTATATCCTCGAGAGAAGTAAATGGCAGAGAATCATGATTTCTTATAACGGTGAGATTGCTTTTATAGCTTCCGTTTTGAGGAATGACATTTTCTCCTGCAAAGAGATAGTCTGAAGGAAGCTGGTTATAGTAAATATGCTCCTTGGCAATCCTATATTTGTCAAATGTTCCATAGTGATCCAAATGCTCTTCATAGAGGTTAAGATATATGGCTTTAGCTGGGGAGACAGAGGCGTATTCTAGCTGATGGCAGCTTAGCTCCATTACCACTACAGCATCCTCGTTTATTTCATCTGCGATGCCGAATACAGGGATGCCGATGTTTCCGCCCAGAATGGCATCCTTGCCAGCACTTATTAGCAGGTGATGTATGAAGCTGGAGGTGGTTGACTTTCCTTTTGTGCCAGTAATACCTATTATTTGTTCACGAAAAACCGTCATGAAGATATCAGTTTGGCTGGTTATGACGCACTGGTAGCTTTCGACGGGATTAGGTAGGACTATGCCGGGAGATTTAAAAACCAAATCATAGTCGTTCATAGAATCCAAATACCTCTCGCCGCATATAAGCCTATGGCCGCACGGGAGTGTGATGGATTCATTCATATCACATACATCCAGGGATGAGTAGCCACCAGCTTTCTCGCATGCACTGAAATTCGCCATGCCTTCCCTGCCGTATCCTGCGATTAATACTTTTTTATCTTTTATAAACTCTTTGATGTATTCGTATAAATTCATATAAAACCTCACAAAAAACTGAACCGATTATAACATAGATAGGTTCCCTTAGCCATAAAAATTAGGTGTTCCGTTTGCGGAACAAAACGGGTTTTATGAAATTTTTGAGCTATCATAAAACTTTAATGTTTTATAGCGAAGGAGGCTGTATATGAAGAAAAGTGACTTAAGTACACAGGTTGCATCGGTTATGGATGAAAGGGGGTTGAGTTTTAGGGCAATGTCAAATGATATAGGGCTGGGATCTACTACATGTTATAGAATCGCACGCGGAATAGGTGAGCCGCGGCCTCGTACGGTTATTCTTGTTTGTACATATTTGGACATACCACTTAAAAAAGATATGTTTAGCAGCTATGTAGATGATGGTGAACTGGAGGTTATAAAGCAGAATGCTAAGGAGAGAATTGACTTCATAGCAATGAAGAATGGGAAAAGGGTGGTGATTGAAACAAGGTAGGTGGATTGTGTTTGTGGATGATGCACAAAGTATTTACAAATGTATCAAAAAACTTGTGAAAAATAAATAAAAAGCTTGTGTCGTCAACGTATTATCTGATATACTATGTTCACGGATACATTTAAGATGTATTTAGTAAACTCCGAGGAGGACACTAATATGAAGGTGGTTATTACTGGTAAGAACATCGAACTCACTCCTGGGCTTAAGGAAGCCGTAGAGACTAGACTTAGTAAGCTTGACAGATTCTTTAATCAGAGCACTGAGGCTAATGTTACCCTATCTGTAGATAAGGGAGGTCAGAAGGCAGAGGTTACTATTCCACTCAAAGGTCGTATCATAAGAGGCGAGGAAATAAGCGATGATATGTATGTATCCATTGAGCTGGTTCAGGAATCTATAGAGAGACAGATTACTCGTTATCGTAAGAAGATTATAGATAAGCAGCAGGCTGATGGAACAGCATTCTTTAATCAGGCAGCTATAGAGGAAGCTGATACTGCTGAAGATGAGATTAAGATTGTTCGTACCAAGAGATTTGGTGTTAAGCCAATGTTTCCAGAGGATGCATGTATGGAGATGGAAATGCTTGGACATGACTTCTATATGTTCCTAAATGCAGATACAGATCAGGTGTGTGTGGTATATAAGAGAAAAGGCGGAAGCTATGGTTTGATTGAACCAGACTTTGAATAGCATATTTGAGAGACCCCTTGCGAGAGCAAGGGGCTTTTTTTATGAATTTTTTGTGAAAACAAGGGTGTTCCATAAACGGAACAGGCAATGCACTATATCTTGTGTTAGTGTTATTAAAAAGCTCTAAAGGAGGGGGATTCGGTGAAAGAAAGCAGTTACTATGGGGAGTTAATCAGAATGTACAGGTTAAGACGCGGTCTAACGCAGGAGGAGTTAGCGCAGGGGATTTGTTCTACGAGTGAGCTTTCTAAGATAGAGACGGGTAATCGGGTTCCGTCAGCAGAAATCTTCATGGCATTGATGAAGGCGCTGGGGGTACATGGTTACTCGTTTTTTTCGATGATTCCTGATAAAAAGGTGCGAATGTTCAATTTGGAAAAGGCTATAAGAGCTGCGGCGGATAACGGAGACGCTGGAGAACTTCTGGAGCTGATGCATACCTTTCGACAGCTTATGGATCCGAATAGACTTGATGACCTTATTTTCACAGAAATGACAGAACTTATTTTTTACCGAATGTGTGGCTTCAGGGATAAGGCTTTTGGCAGGAGAGCACTTGGGTATTTGGAGATGATTCATCCGGGTTTAGTGGAGGATATAGGTATATATGATAACAGTCTTACCAGACAGGAAAGAGTGCTTGTAAACAGTATAGGTATAGGCTTTATTGACATGGGGGAGTACGAGAATGCCTACCGATTTTTTCATTTTATGTATAAATCTGTACATGATGATTCGGACGAAATACCGGAGGTGCTTAGGAGTAGAGCGGTGGCCTTAAATAATATGAGCCTTTGTATGACTAAGCTAAAGCACTTTGATGCAGCGCAGAGAATGTGCAAAAGAGCTGCGGAGCTTGCATGCAAATGTGATGTTAGGCTTTGGATTGGCATAATGGAATCCTTTGCTGAACTATACCAGTTTATGGGTATAGAAGAAAAGGCTGATGATTTGTTAGATATTATAAAATATCAGGATTGTCTTCTGAGGAGGGCACATGTCGATTATCCAGAGATAAGCCTTTATAACCATTCGGATGGTATGCTGATATTGTAGCAAAGGACTTACTGTGTTAGAATGTGGCGGACGACTATGCTTAGACAGGAGAGACTATGAAGAAGAGACTGTTGGCTGTTTTCGTGCTATGCCTATCAATAATTGTCTTATGGGGCTGTAACGCAAATAATAACACTGCGCCAGACGATTATTTCAGCAATGATGCCAGATTCGTGACCTATAATGGAAAAATTATATATAGAAGATTTGGTGTGGATTCCCTTACTCCTTTGGCTACAGATGCGAAGTATCTGGAGTCGCCTAATAATTATGGTGAGTCGGATATAATGAGTCTGGATCCTAAAACCATGAAAAGTGAGGTGCTTTTTAAGGACAGAGGAACTGGAAAGCTGTATATACATGACGGATATTTGTATTCCTATAGATATACTGAGGATTGGAATGGGGAGGTATACAGAGTTAGGCTGGATGGAACGGATGAGAAGGTAATAGCAGATGGCTATATATATGACGTAGATGAAGCAGGAAGACTGGCAATTTATCGTTATATTAAAAGCTCCCTGAGCAAAGAGATTTGTGTTTATGAAGAAGATAAGCTGATAGCTATTGCCTCTTTGCCAGAAAGGAATGAACTGTTAGGGTGTAAGCTGATAGATGGCTATCTTGTTTATGTGGTGGTAGACAAAGAGGCTGAAGAAATGGCAAAAGTAGAGGCTTACAGTTTACGGCTTGGGGGTTCTGAAACACCAATTTGCATGGGTTATGCTTATGTGAAGGATAAAGAAGGCGCAACTGCTGTGGTTAGTCAGATAGATGCTTACGGGGAGGATGTTTATTTTTCAGTTTCGTTGTATGACGGGGGAAGCAGTGTAATATCGAGTGGATGTATTATCAGTGCAAAAGTCGATCAGCCGGAATCTTTGGAGGTGGTCAGGGAGTTTTATACAGGAAACAAAGTGCCCGCGTTCTATCTTACGAAAAAGAATGGGCTGGTTTGTCTAAAGCAGTTTCCGAACCTTCTAATGTGGGAAAAGGGGTATGTTTATCTCACTGATGAAAAGGGGAGGTATGCAACCTTATTTGCTATAGATTCGTTGCAAAGACCGTCTGGATACGAGGATGAGATTTTTGATTTGAGCTTTGAAGTGGCAGAGCAAATAGGTAATATGGTGTATGTGATGTATAATCTGTCGGTTTCCTCAGATGAAAATGAAGATGGATGGTGGAATAATTATCAGCATTTTTACACAGGATACCTATTGGTAGACATGGATACAAGTTTAAATTCGAAGGATAGACTGAGGGAGTTTGATCAAGTGATTTTCAATGATCCCTCATATGCTGAGTATGTTATTTCGGTTGATTATTAGCATTTAATACGATATACTTTTTCGTATGTTGTTTATGTATTTCTTCTGGAAGGGGGACAAGAAATAAATGGGATTAATAGAAGCTTTTAAGGGCGCCGTTACCAGCGTTGTGGCGGACCAGTGGAAAGAGTATTTTGTCTGTGATGCGATGCCTTCAGACGTTTTGATGACTAGAGGTTATAAAAAAATTACAGATAGGAGTTCGAATACTAAGAGTGATGATAACATTATCTCAAATGGTTCTATCGTAGCAGTAGCACCAGGACAGTGTATGATTATCACAGATCAGGGTAAGGTAGTGGAAATGTGTGCTGAGCCAGGTGCTTTCCAGTATGATTCCTCTACAGAGCCTTCTTTATTGTCTGGTGGATTAAATGGAGAGACTATTAAGGCGGTGTTTGCTAATGTTGGAAAGCGTTTCACATTTGGCGGCGATACTGCTAAGGATCAGAGAGTTTACTATATTAATACTAAGGAGATCCTTGGAAATAAGTATGGTACACCATCACCTATTCCATACCGTGTAGTGGATGTGAGAGCAGGTATCGATACAGATATAGCTATTAAGTGTTTTGGTGAGTACAGCTATAAGATTACAAACCCTATTCTGTTCTTTAATGAGATCAGCTCTACTGTTACTTCTGAATATAGAAGAGAGACTCTTGACAGTCAGCTTAAGTCAGAGCTTCTTACTGCTTTAAATGGTGCATTTGCTCGTGTTTCTGAGTTGGGTGTTCGTTATTCAGCACTTCCAGGTCATTGCCAGGAGATAGCTGATGCACTTAATGCTGAGCTTTCAGCTAAGTGGCGTGACCGTCGCGGTATTGAAATCGCTGAGTTCGGTGTTTCATCTGTGAAGGCTTCAGAGGAAGACGAGGCTATGATCAAGCAGATGCAGCGCGAGGCTACATATATGGATCCAAGCCGTGCAGCAGGCGCTTCTATACTTGCTAGAAATGAGGCTATGAAGGCAGCTGCTAGTAATACAGCAGGCGCTATGACAGGCTTCATGGGTATGGGTATGATGGGACAGGCCAGCGGAGGAATGGGTGACATTGCCAATCTTTATGCTATGGGTGGTTCTCAGGTTAGTCAGGCAGCACCAGCTCCTGCAGCTGCTCCAAAGCCAGCAGCAGATGCTTGGACCTGTAAGTGTGGTGCTTATGTAACTGGTAATTTCTGCCAGGAATGCGGAGCGAAGAAGGAGACAGCATCAGGCTGGACCTGCTCATGCGGAGCTACGAATACTGGAAAGTTCTGTTCTAACTGTGGTGCGAAGAAGCCAGTGGCAGCCTTCATCTATAAGTGCGATAAGTGTGGTTGGACTCCAGAGGATCCTTCTAATCCACCTAAGTTCTGTCCAGAGTGTGGAGATCCATTTGATGAGAACGATATAGTTCAGTAGAATGGACAAGAGTTGAAATTTGCATAATAAATAAGATAGTGCTATATTTATACAGTTTGAAAGGAAACGGTATGGATATAGCATTTTTTTTATTGTTCCCCATAAGTATTTTTTATTGGGAATTGATTCTGAATATCTCGACTAAAGGAAGCGTAACCATCTGGCATGCCTGCTTTATGGCTATGTTTGCGTTTGCATTTGGCGCTATACCTACATTTCTGTGCTCTCTTTTTAAAAAAACAGCTGTGAATAAAGCATTAAGGGCGATTCTGCTTTTTGTGCTGGCCTTGCCTTTTATAGCTGTCTATTTTGTCTACTGTGAATTCCAGATTTTTTATGATTTAAATACCATGCTTGCAGGCGCAGGTGGTGCGGTTACAGGCTTTTTTGACGATATGATAGAGCTTATTGTAAATGCCAGCGGCTTTGCACATATAGGTCTGTTTTTAATGCCGTTTTTTGCATATCTTTTGGCTGGACTAAAGGCTGATGAAGCGCAGAGAATAAGCTTAAAGGGCTTCCTTTCG
>JAZRWF010000046.1:0-9902 GCA_045599565.1 Lachnospiraceae bacterium | reverse complement strand
TTCACCAGGAGTATCTATAACAGATTCATAGTGGTGTATATCCTGTGTTTTATAGTAGTGAATCTCTTCACCTCTGAGCGCCTGTGTAAGTGTGGTTTTACCTGCCTGCGAGCGGCCCATAAGTATGAGCTTTCTCATGTCTTCGTGATAGAGCAGACTGTATATCCCAGGGTATCCTTTACATAGTCAAGCGAAGCTCTCAAGGCTTCCTCCACCTCAGATACAGTGCCTGTGAAAATGATACTTCCCGAGAAGCGATCCACGAAGCCAAGCTCTATGCCGCTTTGCTTTAGAGCTATGTCCGCCATGATGATGGCTGTTTCCGAAGGAGTGACCGTTATGACACCGATGGCTGCCTTCTTATAGTCCAGCGCCGGATCCAGGCCAAGCTTTTGATAAAGCACCTGATCAGGACTTGCGATTATATGAGCCAGTGTAACCTGTCGTCCAGGAACATATTCCTGAATGATTCTGGCCAGATTCTCATTTCCTGAAAAACTAAATTCCAATCTCTCTAACCTCCTATCTGCACCTTCAAATGGCTCGCCATAGTAGCTGCTTTTTTAAGAGTTTCCATATGCTCATCCGTAGGTGGAAGTATTCCATCCAGGCTGTATTTCCTGCCCAGTCTGTCATATTTATCCTGACCCAGTCTGTGATATGGAAGCAGGTGGATTTCCTCGACGCCCTTTAGCTTGTCAGCAAATGCTGCGATGGCCGCGATCTCCTCCACAGTATCATTGAAGCCCGGTATGACCGGAGTTCTAACAATCACTCTGCATTTACCGCTGTCGGTAACATATCTGATATTATCAAGCTGCCTGGTGTTATCTACCAGACACCAGTTTTTATGCTTGATAGGATCCATGTGCTTAATATCGTATAAGTATAGGTCCAAATGCTCGAGCACCTTATCGATATTCTCTTTCGGTGCCAAGCCCATGCTCTCCATGGCTGTGCTAAGTCCATACTCGTGAGCGCCTCTTAAAAGACCTGCCGCGAAATCCGGCTGAAGCAGGCTCTCGCCCCCTGATAAGGTAAGTCCTCCGCCCGTTCTTCTGTAGTAGCTTTCATCCTTTTTTACTATATCAAGGATGTCCTTTACCGTGGCGTCATACCCTATCGTCTTTTTCTCACCGTCTATAACCCACTGTTCTATCTCTTTGCTTTGAGATTCTGGATTACAGCACCAGGCACACCTCATGGCGCAGCCCTTTAAGAAAACTATGGTTCTTATTCCCGGACCATCATGAATGGAGAATCTTTGGATATCAAACACTCGACCCTTAACATTTAAGTAATCAAGGTTTTCCATTAAAATCCATGCTCCGTTCTTCTTATGATATCATCCTGCAACGACTTCGAAAGTGTGGTAAAGAGTGCTGAGTAACCGGCTACTCTTACTACCAGATGCTTATAATTCTCAGGGTGCTTCTGCGCGTCCAAAAGCGTTTCTTTTGAAACTACATTGAACTGCATGTGCATTCCCTTTCTGTCGAAGTAGGTTCGAATCAGACCGACAAATTTATTCAGACCCTCCACTCCTGAAAGAGCTGATGGGTGGAACTTCTGGTTATAAAGGGTTCCATTACTTGCAATACCGTGATCCAGCTTTGAAACTGAATTACATGCTGCTGTAGGACCATTTACATCCTTACCTGCCGAAGGCGAAACACCGTCCGCCAAAGGTGTGGATGAAAGTCGACCATCCGGAGAAGCTCCAGTCTGAACACCCAGCGGTACATTTGCTGATACTGGATAAAGACCAGCCTGGAAAATACCGCCTCTTGGATTCGTATAAGTAGGAAGCTCCTTAGTGTAAACGTATGCTACCTGACGAGCCATCTCGTCTACAGCCGGCATATCATTTCCATACTTCTCCTGCGCATCTATGAGCTTCTTTATCTCTTTATATCTGGCAGTGTGAGCACTGTCAGTATGAAGCCTTATATACTCACCTGCAGCTGCGGCAAGGGCATCCTTATTATTCACACCATTTGCCATAAGCTCCTTAGAAAGAAGCGAGGTAATCTGAGCTATGTCATACTCAGTGAGCGCTTCTCCATAGTTAAATCTCATGGCCTCTTTAAGCTCAGCGAGTGTAAATTTCTTTTCCTCAAACACGAGCTTCTTAATGGCAAACATCGCATCTGCCACATTTGCGATTCCAAAGCCCTGCGGACCAGTGAAGTTATATATACAGCCGCCCTGCTCTGGTGTCTTTCTTCTAGCTATGCAATCATCTAGCATCGAGCTTAGGAAAGGAAGCGGCATACGCTCTGCATGCGACTGGTCGATACAGTTATCTGAATCCACAAGTCCTGCGATGGCAAATTTCATCTGCTCATCATAAGCATTCCAAAGCTCCTCGAAGGTGGTCATGTCAGCCACATCCTTGGTGGCAGGGCCTACCTGCTCGCCCATGTCAAAGCCTGAGTTAAAGGTCAGCTCCATAGGACGAAGCATATTAAAGAATGCTGCATCATGCCATCCCCAGGTCTTTCCCGGTGCCTGAGGCTCTACGCATCCTATGATGCAGTAGTCTCTGGCATCCTCTAGGGTGACGCCTCTGCTCATAAGAGATGGAATAATGACCTCATCATTATAGTAAGCTGGAAGGCCGATTCCGCTTCTGGTGAGCTCTGCAGCTCTTACCAAAAGCTCATGCGGCGAACCATTCCAAACTCTTATCGAAAGCGAAGGCATCGGAAGGAATACATGGAATGAAGCCTCGATACACATGAATGAAAGATCATTCGTGGCATCCTCTCCGTTTCTGTCCTGTCCGCCTACTATCAGATTCTGGAAAAGTGAGTAGCCCGCGAAGCCCTTAGCTGACTCCTGGTCTCTGCACTTATTTAAGTCGTTAAGCTTTACCCATATACAGTCTACAAGCTCCTGTGCCTGCTCTCTGGTAATCTTTCCAGAGTCTAGCGAAGCCTTATAATATGGATACATGTACTGGTCGAATCTACCAGGTGAAATCGAATGTCCGCTGGACTCGAGCTGTAAGAGCTGCTGGATGAACCAGAATGCCTGACATGCCTCATGAAAATCCCTGGCGCCAAATGCAGGAACCCTCTCGCAGACATCGGCTATCCTTAAAAGCTCTGACCTTCTGTTCGCATCTGACTCCTTGGCAGCCAGCTCACCAGCCAGCCTAGAGTATCTCTTAGCATAGGTAATAGCTGCGTTACAGCTGATGATAACCGCCTGTAAAAATGCATTATCCTTAGCAAAGGTGGCATCGCCAGGTCTAAGCCCCTCTATCTCCTTAGCACATCTTTCGATGATGGCTGAAAAGCCGGACTCGATGATCTCCCAGTATTTTACATTTACATGACCTACTCCGTTATAGAAGTAGTTTCCTGTGGTAAATACATTGTGAGCCATGAGCTTTTTAGTCTCAGGTCTCATGTATGAAAATGCCAGCTCAGAAGTGGTTCTGCCCTTCCAATACTTATTCGCCTCCACTATCTCAGCAGCAGCCTGCTTTGAAATAGTAAAAGGATCAGCCTCTCTGGTAGCGCAGGTATCGAACTCCTTCTCCAGCCAGTCAAACGAAAACTCTGGATAGGTCTGGCAGCCTCTAGGTGCCAGTGTGGTCGATCCCACTATCAGCTCTTTATCTCTTATAGTAATAGGGATGTTTTCACAGATGTGATTAAATGCCAGCGCACGTCTTAAGATAAGTGGTTTATCCTCTGTAGCCCTATAGCTTTCTGTTACCAGCTTAGCTCTCGCTGACTCTATTTCCGGAAGCTTGGCATATAAATCCTCTACCAGCTTAGTAATTCTATCCGTCTTTGGTATTCTGTTACTATTATATACACTCATAGTAAACCTCACAGCAAAACCACAAAATTATATCTGAAATTAAAAAAATCGGTCGTAAATACAGCCTCTTTTATGAGTTTTCCTGTATTATACGACCGATTATGTGGTTTTGTCAACTAATTTCGTGTGGCTTTTTGAGGTTTTGTAACATTGATACTACAATCCAAGGAAGCCCGCTCCCGTCTTAGCAGACTTGGCAATATCCTTTTTACCTTCTTCTGCTATCACATAGTGTGAGAAGTGGTCTGTTTCAAATGTAACCTTCTTACCCTTTACGCTGCTCTTAAGCTTTGTATATGAGTTATCATCGTTTATTCGATAAACCACTACCTTTGATTCATCCAAGCCATCCGGAATCTTACCCGTTACAGAGATCATTCCATCAGGCTGAACCTTTACACCGTCCTTCATAAGCTTTATGTCATATACATAAGCTCTGGAAATATCTATTACTTTTTCAAGAAGACTAAGTGTAGACTTATAACCCACAGTATTTGACTTAACTTCATTAACTACCAAAGTCGCGCCGCTTGGCACATTCTTCTTACCTTCTGTAATAGTAAATGACTGTTCTATCGCTTCGCTGGTGGTATATCCAGTCCAAAGACTGCTAAAGAAGAATCCATTTCCTAAAATAGGAGTTCCACCTGATGAGCCCGAGCCATTTGAACCTGAATCACCGCCAGGTGTGCCAGAACCACTACTAGCATTCTTATATGCTATCGCATATGTCGAGAACTGATTTGTATAGAAATACAATAAACCATTTGCCTCATCTTTTCTCATAGTGCAATCTGCTTTGCTATCATTCTCGTCAAATGCTTGCGCCTTACCTTCATGATAACGAATAACCTGTACATTGGTCTTTCCAGCGTAATCATAAGGTACAATAACCTCAAAGACTGTACTGGTAGTAGTCATGGTATCTGTAGTAGATTCCCCTGACTTTATAATCGTTTTCTCAACCTTGATATCAACAAACTCTAAGTCATTCATTGATGTAACAACAGACTCAATCGCATTTTTCGCTGCCGAATCCACATTCAGATTCTCCTGTGGAGTCATCTTCATTTCAATCTTGATATCTGAAATCGAAGGATCTTTAGCCATTTCTGCCACCTTAACAGCATCGGCCTCGCTATTTAATCCACCTACTACAGCAGAGGCAAAGTCTGCTTCATTAGACATCGTAGTTGCTACAGAGGTATCAATTATAAGCTTTGACTGAGCCTTCGAATCCGGAAGAGTTATTTCAGGCACATCCAAATCACCGCTTTTAATCGTAACTACTTGTGTAGTAGTAATATTTCCATTAGCTGAAACAATCTGCAAATTATAGGTTCCATTAGGTATTCCCGCGAATTCATAGCTTCCTTCTACATCGCCGATCTTTTTTGTGGTAGATGTGGCGATTAGCTCATTTCCCTTTAAAATGTTCACTACTGAACCATTTTCAGGATTACCTTCAGCATTCTTTACCTGACCTTTAACGCTAGTAAGAGGCAGAGTCGATGACGGATTTTTAACACTAATAGTTATAGGAACACTCTCAAACGAACTGTCTGTAGGAGCTAAACGAATCTCATACTTTCCTTCCGCCAGATTTGTAATCTCAGTAGAACCAATAGCTACATCTATCCAACTTGCAGTACCTGCTTTTCTATACTGATATTTCTTATTAGAATCCAGGTTTTCTATTTGTCCATTAGTATTTCCATTAGCTGAAACCATTTCAGATTTAAGTCCACTAAGTGCATTCTCTCTAGACAGATTTAATGATACCTCATCACTGTCTTCACAGGTGCCGTCGCTCTTTGCCTTAATCTTTATGGTCGTTCCAACATACTTATCAATAGATATCTCACCATTGGCATCTGCTATTATTTCATCAGTACCATTAATGATATATTTATTACCAGGAATCAATCCCTTTACCTTACGGTTTATATAATCAATATTAGATATTGTCAGACCAGGCTTAGCTACTTTTTCGTTTATTACGATTGAGATAGGATTTCCTGCCTTGGTTGTATCATTTTCTTTTTCTCGCACAGAAACAGATCCTTTAGAAAGATTCAAAATCTCCGTGCTTCCCGCTGCTACAGTAACCCAAGTATTTCTATCGTCTACTGAATATTCATAGTTTTTAGCCGAATCCAAGCCTGTGATTTTACCGTTAGTAGCACCAACGTTTGCCGATTCCGCGCTAAGACCTATCGGAGCAGCCGGACCATTCTTCTTTGAAATAGCAAATAGTATTTCCTGAGTACCAATATAGTCATCCGACTCCAAAGATACCACCAACTTATATTTACCCGGCATTGCAGGTGCTACAGCTGATGCGTCATAAGAAGTATTAACTATACCTTCCCACAAGTAAGATGGAGCCGCTGTTATCCCTGCCGCACCAGTGATGCTTGGTGTTCCTGTATATATTTCTTCTGGTGTAACCGGACTTCCATCGTATGTAATACCTGGATCGATTATACCCGAATTAACACTAATTCCATCTAAGGTAGTATTTGTGATATCCTTAGTTGTTATGGAAGTACCAGTACTAACAATTTCATTGTAGTTAGCATTCCCCTCATACTTTGCAAAAAAGTAATATGTGGTAAGCTTTGTAAGGCCTGTAAACACATTAGATTCCTGCCATTCACTATCAACAGTTGGTGCAGTGCCTGTGGTACTCTTTGCATACTTTGTCACACCTTGTCCCGAGCCAATTGCAGTTAAAGTTATCTTGGTTGCCTTAATATTTTCGTCTGTTGCCGTCGGAGAAGAAATGCTTGTCTGATCAGCCTTTGCAATGGTAACTTCAATCGGTCCACCTATTTTACTATTATAATTATCATCCCCTACCAGCAGGTAATACACATAATATTTTCCTGCGTTGGTTGCCATAGCAGTAGTGGCCGTAAAGGCACTCTCTTCTGGATTCGTTATATTAGTAGTTGAGATAAAATACCTGATTGCTTTTGCTGTTTCTGAAGCAGGCTCCTTATAGAGCAAGTTTTGGGACTCACCGGTATAAGCTAGCCCAGTTTTTGCCTCTGGTGAATTTGAAACTCCTGTATCAACTTTATTGATTGTAAATTCTACATAAGCTTTTTTTTCGTCAACAGTTACACTTGCCCTATAATATCCGGCATTTTTTGTCTCCGTTACAGCTTCATAGACTCCATCGGTCGTTACCTTATACTCATAATTGATTGTTGGAGCATCTGAGCCAACAGCTGCTTTCCACGCGGCTTCCTCACCTGCTCCATAAGATGCAGTAACAGCACTACCGGAATAGTCTTGAGAGGTAGCATCTAATGTAAGTGACGCCCTATGTGCATGTTCTTCTGTACCATCATCAATGGTACAGCCGTCTTTAGTACAAGTAGCAATAATCTTATTATCGCTACTGCTATAGCTAAATTTATGAGTATCATGTGTCCACTTTGCATACAAGGTTACTGTTTCTTTATACTTTTGGGTAAGACCTTTAACAATTCCTGTATACGCTGTTCCTTCTCCCTTGCTATTGGTATACCATCCTTCAAATACATATCCGTCTCTTGTTAATGTCGGAAGTATTATTTCATCTGTGTATTTTACATTCTCCTTTGTTTCACCATAATATCCACTTCCAGCATTGATTGGTGCAGTATCATCTGTAATAGTATTAACATCCAACACCACATCATACAATAATGGACCATCTACAACACGAAACGGATATTTTTCATTGCTTGCGTCTTCCTCTACATGACAGCTATCAAAATCAATATCCACACCCAACTCATTTGGATTCTGCACATAATGTCCACCACGTGGTTTAACTGTTTTCGGATTTTCGTTGCTGTCAAAGTAAATGTTGTAGTTTCCATCCAAAAAGACAAAGCTATGGTTAGATGCAAACATATAAACAAAGTTAGTGGCAGTCTTATCCGAATGGAGCGTGAGACCCGAACAGATAATGGTACCTGTAAGATGTCCTACTCCACTTTCATCATCAAACTTAAATCCTATCGTGCCATTTTTAATCACAAGAACCTGATCATCCGGAATGTATCCTGCACTTATGTCATTTACTTTATGTCCGTTTAAGTCAAGAATTATTCCTTTTTTGATACCGTACATCGTATTTTCCGGATTTTTTATATTTTCAAAGTCGTTGCGTCCAGAATTATAAACAGCTTCTGCATCTTTGAGTAAAACAACTGTATCCGTATATTTCCCTAAGTCTGAATTCAGGCCATTGCTTGTTCCAGTACCTTGTACAATTGCTCCACTTGGATTACTGTCCGTTTTATACTCACCGTTTGTTTGCCCTGCCTGTGCTGCCTCAATTGCAGCGGCTAAGGTTTTATAATAATAGCGGATTTCTCCGTCTACGTTACGCTCAACTCCATTATAAGGAAGCGTCTCTGAACTATATGTATTACCTTGTTTATAATATGTATATGTTCCCTCTATCGGTCTAGTGATTTCGGCTTCCGTTCCATCTGAATTTAAAATATGAGGAACTAAGTATGCCTCATACTCTTCATCTTCCGCATAAGCTGTAATACTGCTCATTGACACTATCGAAAGCATCATTGCAAAAGCAAGAAATACACTAAACAGTCTCTTCTTAATTCCTTTCTTATAAGTTTTTTCTTTCATATTTCTTCTGTACTTTCTTATTTATCCTAAATATTCTTAATCAATGTTGCTCGTTCTGACGCTGGAATCATCAAAGCATCCATTGCCTGTTCCGCAGTGAGATTTAATGTTTGCATTAAGTTCTTAACACTGTTAATCTGATTATTTCTAGTTACTTCCCTAGTTATTTCCCTAGTTATTTTTCTAGTTACTTCCCTAGTTAAATCAGCATCATGATTTTTCATAATCTGTTCTTCATCAAATAATGTCATTAACATAACTTATAATGTACCTCTCCAAATTTTTATACCTTAGAAAATCTATTCATAATTTCAGGAGTTATTTCAGATGCTTTAATTCCATTTTCAGCAATATAAGCTGCATAACCTCTTAAATCAAAAGAAAGTGATTTCTGCTTTTTATATGGATTAACTCGAGCAATATACTCATTTACAAGCTCGCGTTTAGATTTCTTCATCTGTCCATTCATATGTATACACCTCCCTAAAGTTTCAGCGCAAGCCAAGCCAAGCCAAGCCAAGCCAAGCCAAGCCAAGCCAAGCCATTATGATTTCCTGTATTCATTTTTGTCAAGGCTTTTGTGCTTGCTCCTATCATTGGTTTATTCTCCTGTACTTTCTTATTTATCCTAAATATTCTTAATCAATGTTGCTCGCTCTGATGCTGGAATCATCAAAGCATCCATTGCCTGTTCTGCTGTGAGTTTTAATGTTTGCATTAAGTTCTTAATACTGCTGATCTGGTTATCTCTAGTTACTTCACTAGTTACTTTCCTAGTTACTTCCCTAGTTAAATCAGCATCATGATTTTTCAAAATCTGTTCTTCATCAAATAATGTCATTAACATATCAACTACCTCCTTTTCTCGACTTTCAAGGTATTCTTTCAATACATTTTTATCTTTACAGATTCTAATCGTCTCTAATATTGCTTCTCTAGTTCTTCCGAACAGTTTACGCTCTTCATCATATACTTTTGCAAAGGTAACATACTGACTGATTACATCA
The DNA here is from genome assembly GCA_045599565.1 of Lachnospiraceae bacterium. Taxonomy (GTDB): domain Bacteria; phylum Bacillota; class Clostridia; order Lachnospirales; family Lachnospiraceae; genus Pseudobutyrivibrio. Next base: position 405 of record JAZRWF010000046.1, on the reverse strand, counting down.
TCTTCGTCAGTACCATAAAGTACTTTGACCCTTACATCTATCGCAATATCTGCTTCATCGGGAAAGAATTCTTTTCCAAGCGTTATTTCTGATGGTCTCGTTTTCCTATCTCCTGTATATAAAACATACAATTCCGGCTTAGGAATTTGAACCTTAGTGCTCTTATATATATCAAGCCCATTTTCATCAATATAATCTTTATATGTCTTTACAAGATATATTAATGCTCTTATTATTATATTCACTGTCCATGTTGACTGTGCTTCTACAAGAATTATCAGTCTATCACTGACACGAAACCCAAGGTCATTATATATATCGTCAACCAAAACATTTTCAACAGTAATATCATAAAGGTCTGAAATTGTCACATCCTTATCTTCTGGATGCAATACCTGATATAAT
>JAZRWF010000045.1:0-8080 GCA_045599565.1 Lachnospiraceae bacterium | reverse complement strand
TGAATGATAGCTGGATTATGCTCCAAGGTCTGAATAAGATTTGGCTTTATAGCATCCTTAAGAAGTGCTGCCATAGCACCTACAGCCTTAAGGTCGGCAGCTGTTACAGGCTTTCCATCGTATGAGTATGCTACTATGATTCGTCCAAGTCTCTCCTTTAAGTCAGCCATATCGTCAGCCAGACAAAGAATAGCCATGATTTCAGAAGCTACGGTTATAACAAAGTGATCCTCTCTCACTACACCATCGCCCTTAGCGCCAAGACCTACTACCACATTTCTAAGCACGCGGTCATTCATATCCTCACAGCGCTTCCAAACCACCTGACGAGGATCGATACCTAAGGTATTTCCCTGCTGGATGTGATTGTCAAGCATCGCTGCCAAAAGGTTATTAGCAGAGGTAATAGCATGGAAATCACCGGTGAAGTGAAGATTCAAATCCTCCATAGGAACTACCTGTGCATATCCGCCGCCAGCAGCTCCTCCCTTTACACCAAAGCAAGGTCCAAGTGATGGCTCACGAAGAGCAAGACAAGCCTTCTTTCCAAGTACTCCCATAGCCTGAGCAAGACCTACAGATGTAGTGGTCTTTCCCTCACCTGCAGGGGTCGGATTTATAGCGGTTACAAGCACCAGCTTTCCAGGCTCCTTATCCTTAAGCTTATTTAAAAGCTCATCAGAAAACTTTGCCTTATATTTTCCGTATAATTCCAAATCATCCGCATCGATATCCAAAGCCTTTGCTACCTCTGTGATAGGCAGCATAACCGCCTCCTGTGCGATTTCGATATCACTCTTCATTATTTACCTCCTAAATCTAATCTATTAACAATTCTTCAAACTCACTCATAGTCATCTTTATCTCTCTAGGCTTAGTTCCCATTTCTGGTCCTACCACGTCGGCCTCAGCCAGCTGATCCATTATTCTGGCAGCTCTGTTAAAGCCTATAGAAAACTTTCTCTGAAGTGCACCTATCGAGCTCTTCTCTGACTCTATTATAAAGCGACCTGCCTCAGCAAAAAGAGAGTCTCTTCCACTGTCAGGCATTCCCTCTGAAATACTTACCACTCCAGCGGCTGCAGCAGCTTCCTTCAGATGATTTTCTATAAGATTCTCATCTGCGGTAGAAGCATTGTTCTTTTTTATAAAATCCACTACTCTGGCGACCTCTTCCTCCTCGACAAATGCACCTTGAACTCTTATAGGTTTATTCAAATCACGAGGTGCGTAGAGCATATCTCCATAGCCTAAAAGATCCTCTGCACCGGTCATATCTAGAATAACTCTCGAATCTGTACCATTGCTTACCTGGAATGCTATACGGCTAGGAACATTCGCCTTAATAAGACCTGTGATAACATTTACTGAAGGTCTTTGAGTAGCGATTATCAAATATATACCAGCGGCTCTTGCCAGCTGTGTGATACGAACGATGGAATCCTCTACATCCGATGCAGCCACCATCATAAGATCTGCCAGCTCATCTAAGATAATAACGATTCTTGGAAGCTTCTTCGCAGGAAGTTCTATAGTCTCGCCATTTACCTCTTTCGTGAGATAGCCGCTTACCACCTTTTCATTGTAGGCCTCTATATTTCTGACACCAGCCTCCTCTAAAAGGGTGTATCTGTCCTCCATCTCCTTTACAGCCCAGTGCAGTGCACCTGAAGCCTTCTTAGGATCTGTCACCACAGGTATAAGAAGATGTGGTATACCATTATATCCAGATAGCTCCACCTTCTTTGGATCCACTAATATAAGCTTTACATCATTTGGATCACTGTGATATAGAAGCGACATGATGATAGTATTTATACATACAGACTTACCACTTCCTGTAGCACCAGCTATAAGCATGTGCGGCATCTTGTCTATATTTCCTACTATTATCTCACCCGCTATGTCCTTTCCAACACAGAAGGCCACATCAGACTTATTCTTTCTGAATACATCAGAGCTCACAAGCTCAGCAAAGCCCACAGGAATCTTTTCCTTATTTGGAACCTCTATTCCCACTGCACGTTTTCCAGGTATAGGAGCCTCTATTCTAAGATCTGTGACTGCCAGATTCAGCTTCATATCATCACGAAGATTTACTATCTTAGAAACCTTCACACCCTCTGCAGGAAGTATCTCAAATCTCGTAACCGAAGGACCTCTGGTCACCTCGGTCACCTGAGCATCCACTCCGAAATTCTTTAAGGTTCTGGCAAGTCGCTCTGACATCTCCTTCAAATATTCCATCGAATCGCCATTTACAGACTTAGGAGCCTTAAGGAGTGAAAGTGGAGGAAATACATAAGGTCTTTCCTCTGTGTCTTCTGAAGATGCCTGTGCAGGTACCGGTTTAGGAGGTGCAGCCTTTATTGGCTCTGGTTTTTCCTGAATAACAGACTCCTGCTTCCTAACTTCAGGCTTTAGTGGCTCGACCTTTATAGGCTCGACCTTTACAGGTTCAGCCTTAACCACTGGAGCGATTTCTATAATAGGCTCAGCTTCCTCTTCATCCCTAACTGTAGCCCCAGCTATATTAAAGATGAGCTCCTCGTTTTTAGATACCGTATTCTGCGAGGAAACACCCAGGGTCTGAATCGGAATCACAGGAGGAACATCCTGTTCTATCTCAGTGAGTGTCGGCTCTGTGGCTGTCTGAATACTAAGATTCGCAGAAGATGATATATCACTCTTCAAATGCCTTCTATTCGAAGAAACTACATTCATATTTACATCTGAAACAGCCGGATCCTCCACCTGAGTCAGCCCGGAAAAATCTGGTGCAATGGTCGTATTGTTCGTCACGCCAGTATGAACTCGCTCTATTCTTGGACCTTCCTTTTTCGCGAGAGCCTCCTGTTGCATCATAAGGTCTTCTCGTACCTGGCTGCGAATTTCCTCCTGCGACTGCTCCAGCTCCTCTAAACGCTGCTGTCTCTCCAGCTCCTGACGAAGCCTGCGCTCTTCTCTTTTAATTCTAGCAGCCTCCTCATGGTACCTGGTCTGCTGACGAACTCTTATAAATGTGAACTGTTCGAAGATGGCAAGAATAGATACAGCAAATACCACAATATCCGTAATAAATGCGCCTATTCTTCCAAAACAGTTTATAAGGAAAAATGCTATAGCTCCACCAAAGAAGCCGCCGCCATTTTTCATTTCCCGCGAGTACTTAAACGCATCCACAGCCTTTAGCGGTGCATCAGAATGTATAACCAGCTCTGCAAATATGCTTACACATAGTAATACTAAAAATGCCAGCACCACCTTTAAGACTGCGACCTTATTTCCAAGGTTCGCTATGATGAAAAAGGCCGCCGCTACAAAGGCGATAGGAAGCAAATACTGAACTATTCCAAATACGCCAAAAAGGAAGCCGCATATCGCTGCTCCCACTTTGCCTCCCACTCCAAAGCCTGCTATAAAAACAAGCAAGCCAGCTAAAAGAAAGCCCCAAAGTATGAAATCCTTTATAGTATCCTCAAAATAAGGATCCATCGGTTCCTTCTCCTTACTTCGAGGAATTCTTTTTTCTTTGACATCTACACTGCTTGGCTTTACAGTCTCTTCAGTCTTCTTTCTACTAGTGCCTGCTTTCTTAGCTGTAGCGGTATTCTTAGCAGAAGTCTTTTTAGCTGCAGTAGTCTTTTTAGCTGTGGATGTGCTTCCCTTTTTAGTGGATGTATTCTTTTTTGACGTAGTACTTGTACCTGCCACGTTAACCTAACAAATAATTATATAAATTCTCGTATTTTTCTGAAGCTCTGTTCCATGAATAATCCTTATTCATGCCGCGCTCCACCATCTTATTCCAGGCAGCCTTCTTCTCAAAGAAAATCTGCTTAGAATAGTTAACTGTATTTAAGAGTTCATCGCCATTATAGTTGGCAAATGAGAATCCATCACCAGTCTTCTCGTATTCATTAAATGCCTGTACCGTATCCTTAAGACCACCAGTCTCACGAACGATAGGCACTGTTCCATATCTGAATGAAATAAGCTGTGTAAGACCACATGGCTCGAATCTGGATGGCATTAAAAATGCATCTGCTGCGCCATAAAGCTTTCTTGCCAAATCATCATCATAACAGATATTAGCGCTCACTCTGTCTGGATACTTCCATGCATAATGCCTGAACATATTCTCGTACTGACTCTCTCCAGTTCCGATTATAACCAGCTGTGTGAACTCATCTACGATACCGTCCATACAGTAGTTAATAAGATCCAGACCCTTCTGGTCTGTAAGTCTAGAGACAAGACCTATCATATACTTCTTAGGATCCACTGTAAGTCCAAGTCTCTCCTGAAGCTTAGTCTTATTAGTCTTCTTAGCATCTCTGAAGCTGGTAGCGTCAAAGTTCTTATAGAGGCACGCATCAGTGGCTGGATTATAGGACTCTGTATCGATACCATTTACGATACCCTGCATATCAAAGTGTCTGGCCTGAAGAAGTCCATCCAACCCCTCTCCATAGTAGGAGCTCTGGATTTCGTTAGCATAGGTATCAGATACTGTGGTAATGTAGTCTGAATATACCAGACCACCCTTAAGCATAGAGGCATCCTTCTTAAACTCGAGCTTATCAGGTGTGAATAAGGCTGGTGATAAACCAGAAATCTCCTGCATAAACTTCGCATCCCACACGCCCTGGAACTTAAGGTTATGAATAGTCATGATAGACTTAATGCCATGGAAGAATGAATTTCCCTGGAACTCATTCTTAAGGTATACAGGTATGAAGCCTGTCTGCCAGTCATGACAGTGAATTATGTCTGGTCTGAAGCCGATAAGAGGAAGCATAGAAAGAACAGCCTTGTCAAAGAAGGTAAATCTTTCGATATCCCACTTAGTCTCTGTATATGGATAAAAGCACTCGAAGTACTCAAGGTTATCTATAAAGTAGAATGTAACACCCTGATATACATACTGGAAAACGCCTACATACTTCTGTCCTGTAGCTGGTCCGACACCTAGATAAAAGCTGGTAACGAACTCAAAGTTATCTCTATACTTCGGTGGAATGCAGGTATAGTTTGGCAACACTACTCTGACATCCCAGTATTCCTTGTTAAAAGCCTTTGGAAGAGCCCCCACTACATCCGCAAGACCACCAGTTTTAACAAATGGAACACATTCGCTTGATACAAATAATACATTATTCATAGACAACCCTCTCCTTTATATATAGTTAGCGAATAATTCCTGTAAACAACCCGACCTCAGATCTGACGATCTGAGGTGGCTTGTTTAGGAGTTAACTCCTACGTAGAAGAATAATTCGGCTTATTCATCCCAGTTGTGATAAACCGCCTGTACATCATCATCTGCATCCAAAAGGCCGAGGAGCTTATCGATCTTATAGAGATCCTCTTCATCTGTAAGCTCAACCCAGGTCTGTGGAATCATGGTAACCTCAGCCTCAGCCATCACGATATTCTCTTTCTCAAGAGCCTCACGTACCTGTGAGAAATCATCAGGCTCAGTATAAACTGTAAAGCAGTCCTCCTCTTCCTCGAAGTCAGCTGCTCCGGCATCCAAAGCCATCATCATCAGGTCATCTGCAGACATATCGCAGTCTTCCTTAGAAATGATAATCTGGCCCTTCTTATCAAACATAAATGATACACAGCCCTGTGTTCCCAAAGAGCCACCACCCTTTGTAAATGCAGAACGAACATTGGATGCTGTACGATTCTTATTATCTGTAAGGGCATCTACGATGATAGCTGTTCCATTAGGACCATATCCCTCGTAGGTAACTGCCTCGTAATTTACATCATTTCCAGCGCCGGCTGCCTTCTTAATTCCATTTTCGATAGTAGAGTTAGGAACGTTATTCGCCTTCGCTTTAGCTATGACATCGCGAAGCTTTGAGTTATTATCAGGGTTTGGACCACCCTCCTTAACTGCTACCGCTATTTCACGACCGATAATGGTAAAAATCTTACCCTTAGCAGCATCATTTTTCTCTTTCTTGTGCTTAATATTAGCAAATTTTGAATGTCCTGACATAACATTACCTCTTTCTAAAAATATCAATTTATTATATCTTATTTGGCCTAATTATTCAATATACTAAACATCTTTAAGCCTTTTGACAGCCACATCCTTTATAACCTTTTTAGACACCGAACGAACTTCAAACGAAAAGTTCCCATCATCTATGGTAAACAGATCATTCTCATCTGGAATTCGTCCATGTAAGGCTGTGAGATATCCATTTAAGGTCTCAAAGTCATCCGACAGTCTGACGCCTAAGATTTCCTCTGCCTCATCTATGGTGGTAGCGCCCTCCATCATGTAAAGACCATCTGCCACACGCTCTATGGTATCATCCTCCTCATCGTGCTCATCCTCGATTTCACCCACGATTTCCTCGATGATATCCTCCATCGTCATAAGTCCTGACACCTGACCGTACTCATCCACCACCAGAACCATATGATTTTTCTTTTGCTGCATTTTGGCAAACAGAGTGTTTATACTGTGCGTTTCAGTTACGAACTCAGTCTTTTTTATAAGACCTTCTATCGCATTTATAGGCTTGTCCAGATTCGAAAGCTCCTCCAGCGCGACAAATGCATCCTTGATATGAAAGCTTCCGACTATATTGTTCGTATCCTCCAGATATACAGGATATCTGCTGAAGTGATTCTCATTTACAAAGCGAATCGCCTCTCGAAGAGTGATGGATGCATCCATAAATACGATGTTCTTTCGATGAACCATGATGTCCTTTACATCAGTCTCATCGAACTCCAGCACATTCTGCACCATCTGTGCTTCCTTTGCCTGAAGGACGCCAGACTCCTGACCATCTGCCACCGCCTGTATCAGCTCTTCCTCTGTTATCTCATCCTTCTTAAATGTAATTAAATTTTTTATTTTGGAAAACATAACTCCTCTTAATTCGCTTATTTAAATCACACACAAACTCATAGTTAAATCTGCCTGACAGATCTCCGAGCTCATCCACAGTTATGCCATCGCCGATGAGTGTCACCTTATCTCTTACCGAAACACCTTCTATATCGGTCACATCCACCATGAACTGATCCATACAGATTCTGCCCCTGATAGGAGCCTTCTGACCTCTGATAAACACATAGCCCTTATCAGACAAGCTTCTTGGATACCCGTCTGCGTAGCCCACTGGCACAGTGGCTATCTTACATTTAGACTTAGTGACAAAGGTACCGCCATAGCTTATAGCTTCCCCTGCCTCCAGCTCCTTTACAAAGGATACGTGTGAATACATGGATAATGCCGGCTTAAGCTTTATGTCATCCTTAAGCTCGTCAGATGGCCAAAGTCCATAAGTGGTTATACCGCTTCTGACCATGTCATTCTTGTAGTCCTTATATCTAAGTATTCCTGCCGAATTACAGCAGTGAACTATGTCAAATTTACAGCCTGCCGCCTTTAGTCTGCTCTCCATATCCTTAAAGGCGCTGTACTGCTTTTCGGTGGAGGTTCTATCATTTTCATCTGCTCTGGCAAAATGAGTAAACAGCCCCTCTGTCTGAATGCCAGGAAGCTCACTGAGCTCACATATTTTTCTTACGCTCTCATCGGAAAGATCAAAGCCGATTCTGTGCATGCCTGTGTCTAGCTTTACATGCACATGCGCTGTCCTTCCCATGAAGCTGGCAGCCTTGCTGATGGCATACCCTTCCTCTATAGAGCAGGCGCAAAGTCTTACATCCGCCTCTATCAGCGCAGCCATATCCTCCTTGAAAACATATCCAAGGATAAGCATAGGCTTTTCTATACCTGCATCCCTAAGTGCTAAGGCCTCCTCCGCAGTAGCCAGTGCATAGCCCCATATAAATGGAACCCCCTCTAGTGCCTTTGCGATAGGAAGCGCGCCATGTCCGTAGCCATCAGCCTTAAGCACCGCTAAGATAGGAGTATCCTTTCCCAGTGACTCATAAAGTGTGGTCAGATTATATATAATATTGTCCAGATTTATAAGAGCCTCTACTCTCTTATTATCAGTCATTTTCTTCCTCGCACATTTCCATTTCAGAAAACAAAACATTTATACCCTTTGAGATATCAGAAGCCTTCACTCCTCTT
>JAZRWF010000044.1:0-18081 GCA_045599565.1 Lachnospiraceae bacterium | reverse complement strand
TCTAAGAAGTCTTCACCTGACTCTATCTTTGCAATCCTTGCAGTGATGAGACCTTTGCTTATTAAAAAGCTGGTATGCGCAGGCTGGTTATAAGCTGTGTTTTGCCAAGCGAGACCTTCTCTATATGCCAAATCCTCTAAGAGAGTAGGAACTACATAGTCTGTAGGAATGGTGGTGGAATAGATTCTAATCTTTCCATTATCCCCTGCACATCTGGTGATGATTTCCTCTCGCCAGTCGCCAAGAACATCTCCCACGAGTCCCATATTTCCCTTCGTTCCATTGTTCGACCAGATTTCAGATGAGTCCAATAGTGTTATAGACTCATTCTTCTCATAATCCCACTTTGTAATATTTACACCCTTAGGCATATACTTTTTACTGTCAAAGCTGTGGTCCTGAAGCTCTGCCAAAAGATCTCCATCCCAATAGATAGAAAAGTTCACTGAAGGGGTAGCAGCTTTCGACAAAGGCTTTATGTGCTCCAGGGTGGATTCAGACGATAAAACTGCACCCTTAGTGCTGTCCCAGTTTGGCTCATCCACGTACTTTACATCCGGGGCGGCAGTCGACCACCACTCTGCACCAGGCGAAGTAGGATCTATATCAGACGCCATGCCTCGACCTACATCCTTTCCAGCGAAAAAGCCCATAAGAATAGTACCTGTTTTAGCATCAATAACGAGAGTCTGGTATTCCTTGCCGGCATCCTCGACCACTCTCATGATCTCCAGGCCTTCGTTTGACTCAACCCAGTCACCCACGTGCATAGCATCGCCATGTGCAGTGTTTGTATTATACTTAAGCGTTCCATCATCCTCGATGACCATACCACCGTAGACGATTTCATCTCTTCCATCGCCATCCACATCATTTACAGCCAGACTGTGGTTTCCCTGACCTTCGCCATCTCTGTTATTCTTGTCAGTATCGAAGGTCCAATAGGTATCTATATGATAATCGTCGCCATCCTTTACCACATAGTAAGCATTTATTACAGCCCTGGTATAGTAGCCTCGGCACATAATGCAGTAAGGATTCTCTCCATCCAGGTAAGCTGTGCCTGCTAAGAATCTGTCTACACGGTTTCCATAATCGTCACCCCATTTGCTGACAGTTCCTCTCTGCGGAATGTAGTCCACGGTATCTAAAATAGAGCCATCCTCGCCATTGAACATGGTAAAATACTCTTCACCCTTTAAAATATAACCCGAGCGAACTCTATAGTCGTACGACTTATTAAACTCATCCTCCTTTAATACGGATGCGCTGGCCTCCTTTATCACATCAAAGGTCTTCACAACCTTTCCCTTTTCATCATATTTATAGGATGATGTGCCAGGAGCTGTCTTGACCGCTATCTCAGCTTTTCCATCTCCGTCATAGTCCCATACCTGATACTGGGTATAGTGAGCACCTGATCTGATGTTTATACCTAAGTCTATTCTCCAGAGCTTTCTTGCTTCGCCTGTAGAAAAATCCACGTCATACCCATCTATATAGGTCTTTCCTGTCATGCCAGTCTTCGAATTATCCTGCGCATTGCTTGGATACCATTTTACGATAAGCTCCAGCTCGCCATCTCCATCCAAATCACCTACAGACATATCGTTGGCAGAATATGTGCATGTAGTTCTATCCGGCATGGTAGCATCAGTCGGACAATCAAGCGTAAGCTCAAGATACTTGTCAGTCCAGGCAGTCGCCTTTGTCTCATCACCTGCTGATGAAACTACAGTATATTCATCGCCTGCTGCACCCGCAGGATCAGTATAGTTTGTCAAGCTGATGCCGCTGGCTATCTCCTCACCATTTCTCTTTATGGTATAGGTGATGGATTTTTCATCCTTTCCATAAGATCTCCAGGATAAAAACACTCCCTTTGACTCCTCATTTTTAACCAGAGTCTTTGCCCCGTCATCTCCTGATAAATCTATAGCTACCAAGGCTCTATCACGATAGCTTTCAAGATTATTAAGTTCTAAAGCCTCAGCTGCATTAGGCATAAATAATAATATGCCCATTGACAATAATAATGATACAATATACCTTTTCATTTTCTCTCCTGTCTTAATTATGACTAACCCTATTTTATTAACTATAGCATATAAACAGACTATTTGATATACTAAAGATACGAGGTGACTAACTATGTTTTTCGATAAATTTATTCCTAAAATTGAAACCTATCCAAAGACGGCCAGTGGCTGGGTAGATGGCGTTTACCACGAAAGAGATAAAGAGGTAAAGCCTACCAGCTGGGCCGATTACACTTTAGGTGACAGTCTCGTGATTCTTTCAAAGAGCTGGACTGAAACTGAGCCGACTGGATTCGGTGTATATAATTATGTAAATACAGTCGCTATCACGTATGAGACCGGGTTATGTGATGGTACATGGACTGTTACTATTGATAATCCAAACAGCGCTGACCAGATCATCTGCTGCAAGGCCAATGATGTGCTAAAGCTAAATGAGGTCGTGGTTCCAGCAGGAAAAAGCGAAACCTTTGATTTCGACATATGCTCCATAGAGGAAGTGACACGCCTTGTATTCTATGTTCCAGATGCAGAGGATGTTATAAATATAACCGACCTGGTATATAAAGAACTTCAAAAAAAGGATATCTCTGATGTGCCAAGCATCTTTTTAGCTTCAGACTCCACCGTTTCTATTTACAAGGATGAATGGATGCCCCAGACTGGCTGGGGACAGGTTCTTCCTTTATTCACAAAAGGACTTCCTATTATAAATAAGGCCATAGGTGCACGAAGCGCAAAGAGCTTTATCCTGGAGGGCAGATGGGATGAAATCCTAGAGCTTGCTCATCCAGGTGACTATTGCCTGATCCAATTCGGTCACAATGACGCCACTCCTATCAGGCCTAACCGCTACTGCACACCAGAGCAGTACAAGAGTCTGCTAAAGAAATATGTAGACTCATGCAACGCCAGGGACATTATACCGATTATCGTCACTCCAGTGTCTATGCGTGTCTGGGATGACACTAAAAAGTATTTTCCAATGTCTTTTAGCGAATATAGAGACCAATGCTTTGTCTTATCTATTGAGACTGGCGTAACTGTAATAGACTTAGGCGGCATGTCAAATGAGCTGTTAAACAGCCTGCCTAAGAATGAATCCAGGTATCTTTATCTTCAGGCACCTGCAGGTGCCTACCCTGAGTCGAATTACAAGGGCGGTGTAAATGATCACGCTCATCTTTCGTACTTCGGTGCTATGAGCTATTGTAAGCTAGTGGTTCAGGAGCTAATAGATAACACCACCCTAAGCCACTATCTCACTACAGATGTCCAGATAGAAAAGCCTGCATTCACATTCCCTGACCCTAAAGCAAATGCCGATGCGCCAGAGAATTTCACTATTCAGGAAATCCAATACAGCGGAATATCTGCTAATTTCCTACTAAGCTGGGATAAGGTCGATGGCGCTGAAGGCTATATCGTAATGAGAAAAAGCTCAAAGGAATTTCAGTTCTCAGAGCTTAGAAGAGTATCAGAAGCAGAGCATGCCTCTTCCACTGTACTTCCATTTACACTCCTCGCTGAGGATTCCTATGAGCTTTATGTAGTCGCTATTATGTCCGATGGATTAAGTAAGCCTAGTTCTCATATACACGCAGATTTGCATAATCACCTATCATAGGTGCCAGCTGGCGAAAGCCTATATGTCCGCCAGATAATGGTGCGCCATACTCAGAATTCGTATCGTCGAAATGAAACAGCTTAAGATCGTTTATGAAAAAGTCTACTTCGGTAGGCTTTTTTACTACCTTAATATGGTACCAGTCTAAATCAGGTGATGCATCTGGTATAGGATCTGCGCCCTGAGTCACCAGGTAAAAGCCATAGGATTTTCTGAGATTGCATGTGTGAAAGGCTCTCTCATCCGGTTCTTTTCTTCTAAAGTATGAGACATGAAAGGCATTTATATCACCATGATGATACTGGGTGTACTGGCCATCGCGCTTCTCTAGCTTATCAGCGAAGATGCTGCCGCCATCCTTAGCCTTTGCTGCGAAGAAAAGCATAGCTAGACCTGGCTCCTTTATAGGCTTAAAGTCCCAGGTAATAGTAACATCATCCGGAAATTCCCTATCGCACCAGAGCACATAATTCGCCTTTTGACCCGCCTCCTGCGAGATAGCATTTTCCATTCTCATATGGCCATCCACGAAGTCTATCTTTGCCTGACCTTCCAATATAAAATCCTTTATATCCTCTGGATTTGCCAGAGGATTTTCATATATAAGCTTCTTTTCCATATTCTACGCCTTGTGGAATCCACCTTCTCCTATTATATTTATAAGCTCGTCTGCACCCTTAAGTGTCTTAGGAAGAGCATCCCTTACCATATCCAGCGCCATGATAGTATTTAAGCACCACTGTGCGACAAAGTTAGTCGAAATCCATGGGATTTCGCAGAGAGACTCTTTATTTCCTGCATCCTTTGTAATCCTTGAAACAAAGCCATCCTTATTATTCTCTGTCATAAGTGATGACAAAAGTACCTGCCATACCTTATTCTTAAGCCAGTCTTCCCCCAGCTCCATTCCTGCATAGGCAGCTATTCCTGAGAACATAAATGGGAAGGTGTACTCTCTCTTTCCTATGAGACCATTTGTCTCCTTATCACGTGTCTCCTTGTCAAGATATGCAAATCTTCCAAGACCAACAAGCATATCCTTAAACTCTGCGTGCTCCAAAAGCTCGGCCATTTCAATCCATACGCTAGGTGCACCCATGCAAACCTGAAGATGGCAGCCACCTGTAGTTCTTTCACCGATATATCTTAAGTGACAGGTAGCAGGATCAAACTCAAAATCTGGACCAGACGAAAGCTTAAGAGGGGTCTTTGCTATATCCTCGATACCTATTAATATCTTATCTCTGTACTTCGTATCATTATGGCGTTCCCATTCTGTCATCCAGTTTGAGCAAAGGCTTGACCAGTCTGGACCACTTCTTGCGTGGCTAGGGAATACCATATCCTTCTTATCGAAGAAATCTCCGAGGGGGTCCTTATTAAGGAAGCTAAGCTCATTATCCTTAAGCTCATCGAAAATATCTTCAAGTCTTCTGTCACCTGTAAGATAATAGTAAACTCTGTGATGTGCAGCCATAGCTATACGGGCTTCCTTACATGGACAGCCCCAATGGCGGACATTATGTCTCGTTCCAAGTCCCTTATACTTTCCGAAGTGATATACATCCACCTCAGATGCATGGCGAGAAAGCTTCTGTGCCAATGCAAATACATCTGATCTTCCACTTCTGAGGAAGAAATACCAAAGCCAGAGTGTAGGAACAAGCTCTGTGTTATCCCATGCATATCCGCCTATATCATATTTCCACTGATGGCGAATATCATCATATGAGTGCATGAAATCTCCATAGTTGAAGATTCCATACCAGCCCCTTTGATCTACCTCTTTCTTATAAAACTCGAAGGCATTATCTAGCTGATCCTCCAGCCAGCTGCCAAGCTCTGTGCTTCTATCAGCAAGTGACCAGGTTCCAAAGCAGGCATTCTCATGGTAAAACTCCGGGTCAGCTACATAAAGCGGCATATCCTCTATTCTGTCCACATAAGCCTTTACCTTATCATCGCTCGGAATCATTTCCTTATAGTAGGTAAGCTGAGCCTCTGAGGTAAGAGCGATACCATCTGCATCTGCTCCCTTGTAATCATAGCCCTCATAGCAGACCTGATTATAGCCTCTAGGAGCATAGTGTCTGAAATCAAAAGCCTCTGCCTTTGGACTGTAGAACCAAATATCTACATTCATCTCGTCCTTTGTAAGGCCACTGATATCTATTCCAGCTGGATACTTCTGCCAGAAATCTCTGTTGCCCACCATTATACTTCCAGTCTCAGAGCCAGCTGCCAAAACACCGCCACTTCTCATACCGTGAAGTGACTCTATATAACAGCCCTCGTAATCCTGCTTTTTCTTTATACAAAAATGTGTGGCGCTGTCCTGACAAATGCTATAGGTATCCCAAGCTGGCGCATTCGGTATAACCTGTTCTATAATATCTTTTGTGATATCAGGCTCATGAAGCTCCTCGCCGTTCATCTGTCTTACGTAGAGCTCTCTTTCAATCCGAGGTCTCCAAGACATCAGAGGAAGGCTTACCTCGTGGAATATTCCAGCATCCTGTGCCATCTTAACGTGGCGGTTATATACATTTCCAGCCATAGGTTTGCATACACTGACACCGATACCCTTAAGGAAATCTGTGTTCTCATCTCCATCATAGAAGAAGGTATGCATAAGCTTTATATTGGCAAGATCAGGCTCGATCATAAGTCTTATAACATAAGGTATCTTTCCCTCGTGAGTTCCTTCATACTTTATAACGGTAAGGATATCGCCTGCTTCCTCCACTGTCACACTGTCTATCTTGCCTTCATAGGTCTTTCTGATGACGCCGCTGGCACCATCCTGCTCCACTGGATGCTCTAATATAAGCTTAGGCTTAGCCTTTGACATAGCCAGCTGACCATCTACTATCATCTCATCGAATAAATAGCCACTCGTCTTATCTACGATAAGCTTAAATGTACCTTTTTCAATGATAATCTTATTATCCTTTTCAGTGACAGCCGAACAGTAGCTGATGGCTGACTCACCCTTTATGACCTCCATGCTGTTTCCTAGGCTGTCGCAGTCTGCAGTATGCGCAGTCCATTTGATAGAGCCATCTGGCCAGTATGCAGTGATTCTTGACTGCATTGCCACTTCATTCTTAGACTCACCGATACATTTGATGCCATTAGCCCAATTATCTGAAGCCTTAAGCTCCCCCTTTTTCCAGTAGCAGCCCCAGGTCGCGCTGCCTGTTTTTCCCCTTGAAATATTGTGTAGCTTCATATTTGTGTCTCCCCCTGTGAACTAGTCAAAATTTTACACATTTTTAAAGCAGAATGCCCAATTTGCGTCCATTTGGACATCAAAATATTATAACTTTCTCATAGCTACTATAATACTAGATTTAAGCTGAACTTGCAAAAAATATTTTTTTCTGCCATACTAAACACATGGACAAATTACACGAAAAATACAAAACCTTATTAGATTATTTAGGCTCACTTGGCAAGGTCGCTATCGCGTATTCCAGCGGCGTGGACTCTACCTTTTTACTAAAAGCAGCAGTAGATGCCTTAGGCGCGAAAAATGTACTGGCCATGACTGCCAGCTCCTGCTTTTTTCCTCTAAGGGAACAGCGGGAATCCGTAGAATTTACAAAGGAACTGGGAGTAAAGCACATAGTCGTAGATGAGGATATCCTTTCTATAGATGACATCGCAAGTAATCCTCCAAACCGCTGCTATCTATGCAAAAAGGCTCTTTTTTCAGAGCTTATCCGTCAGGCACGTGAAGAGGGCTTTGCGTCAGTATGCGAGGGCTCTAATATGGATGACCTTTCTGACTACAGACCCGGCATGCAGGCTATACTAGAGTTAGGCGTCCTCAGCCCACTGCGCACTGCTGCACTTTACAAAGAGGAAATACGCGAGCTTTCCCGTGAGATGAGACTTAAAACCTCAGAGAAGCCAGCCTTTGCCTGCCTTGCCAGCCGCTTCGTCTATGGAGAGACCCTCACAGAGGAAAAGCTTGGCATAGTGGACAAAGCAGAGCAGTATCTTTTAGATAATGGTTTTCTTCAGTTCAGAGTGCGTCTTCACGGTGACAAAAAAAATCTCCTGGCCAGAATCGAGGTTCTGCCAGAAGATATCAATAGATTAGCCGAAGAAGGCTTCAGACTTAAGGTTCATGATTACTTTAAGTCTCTTGGTATAGCCTATATATCTATGGATTTAAAGGGCTATGCCCAGGGTAATATGAATAAAGGAATCTCTACCCCATGATCTATTTACATGGGTATGCATTCTGACCATCCCAAAGAATATAATCCTTTCCAGACATTATAAGCTCCGTGAACTCCTTAATATCATGGAGCTTTTTCTTTGTCCTAATTCCACCGCCAAACATATCTACACTGTGAATATCAGAGCCTGCTGTCATGGAAAAACCATGCTTTTTCGCATACTCCTTCGCACGAACATCAAACATAGGATCATTATGAGCATGGCTTTTAGGGCTGACATGGGTGGCATTCACACCCTCCACTGCATCCACATACTCTGGGAAAAGCCTAATTTCTGGAATATAAAACTCCTCTCTAAATGGATGTGCATGAACCACTATGCCACCTGCTTCATGTACCAGTTCAAACTGCTCCTCTATGGTGGCTGTTCTAAACTGTTCATGGCTTCTTAGGAACTCCTTACTTACACCATATATCAAAAATTCTGTTCCATTATAGCCTGCCTCCCAGCCAAAGAATACCGAAACACCGATTTCGTCACCCTTTGCCTTAGCACGCTCATAGCTTTTAGCATATTCATCCACGAACTGCTCCCACGGAAGACTTCTGTCCACGCATGTATTTCCACCCCAGTTATGATCAGTGACAATAATACCTGTGTAGCCATACTCTTTCGCAGCTGCTACCATATCCTCAGGCGATGATGCTCCGCATGCTGATGATACATTTGTATGGAAGTGTGTTTCATACAGATATGGATATTCCTTGATTATATCCTCATTCATTATTAATACTCCCTGTCTATAAGATAAGAAATCAGATTCTCTAAAAATACAGTGTCACCTTCTATACCCTTAAGTAAGCCAACAGCCTCATCTGAAAGTCTCTTTATTTCATCCTTTGACTCTTCTAAGCCTATTAAGGTTACGAAGGTACATTTGTCGTTTTTATCATCACTTCCCACAGGCTTTCCAAGCACCTGCTCATTTCCAACTACATCTAATACATCGTCCTGAATCTGGAAGGCCAGACCTATATCATGGGCGATTTTTTCAATAGTCTTCACTGATTTATCATCAGCGCCTGCTAAAACTGCACCTATCATCATGGCAGACTCTATCATAGCCGCTGTTTTATTGTCATGAATAAATGTGATGGTATAAAGGTCTACCCTCTTTCCCTCAGACTGAACATCCACAGTCTGACCGCCTACCATACCATATATTCCTGCCTTTTTAGTAAGAATCTTTAGGGCCTTAGCAGTTCTTTCACTCAGCTCCACGTCAAATGCCTTGGCCGCTGTCTCATATGCCAAGTTTAGTAAACCGTCTCCTGCCAAAATGCCCATGGTCTCACCGTATACCGCATGAGTGGTAAGTCTTCCTCTTCTATACATGTCATTATCCATAGCTGGTAGGTCATCATGAATCAGAGAGTAATTATGTATCATCTCTATAGCTGCCATAAACGGCTTTACGACTTCACTTACCCCGCCAAATAGCTTATAAACCTCTGACATAAGAAGAGGTCTAAGTCTTTTTCCACCGGCTGTCATGCCATAGTTCATAGCCTCGATAACAGTTTTCTGCGGTCCCTCCTCTGCTGGGAGATATTCATAGACGATATTTTGCACTTCTTCGGCCTTTTTAGCCAGTATTTCCTTAAACTCCACTATTCTGCCTCCATACTAACTATATCAAACTGCCTGCCGCTTATCATGGTAAAATCCTGTGATTTACATTTCTCACAGCAAATGTCTCCTCTGCCCTTGACATCGAATTCAAATTCTTCTCCGCAGGCCTTACATTTAAAGATAAACGGCTTATGTTCTATTATAAGCCTGGCACCCTCGCAGGCTGTCCCCTTTGTCACATCCTCAAAGTACTTAAACAGCCACTTATCCTCACAGTCATTCATCGCACCTATCTCGACTTTTATGGAAAGAATTCGAGTGAGCTGGTTTTCCTCTAGACTTTTAAGCGCTGTATTTACAAGCTTTGTCGTGACGGATAATTCGTGCATAATCCATTCCCTTTTTTCATAAAACCAATTAGTATGATATACCTTACAGTTTAAAACTTATACACGGTTATTTCAAGTTATGTATTCTACACTGCCACCTAATTTAGTTTCTTGTAGACAGCTCGATACTTTGATATAATGGACATTGTTTTTTATTAGGGAGTTATATATGAGTTTACTTAACGTGGAGCATCTGTCACACGGCTTTGGTGACAGAGCAATATTTGATGATGTATCATTTAGATTATTAAAGGGTGAGCATATAGGACTTATCGGTGCAAATGGAGAAGGAAAATCGACCTTCTTTTCTATTATAACTGATAAGCTCATGCCAGATGCCGGCAAGGTAGAATGGGCTAAAAATATCCGTGTAGGATACTTAGACCAGCATGTATCCTTACAGCCTGGTCAGACCATTTCTGATGTCCTGCATCAGGCATTCGACTTTTTACTCGAGCAAGAACGACGAATGAACAAAATTTGCGACATGCTTGGCGACAGTTCTATATCTGAGGATGAGATGAATAATCTCATGGAGGAAATGGGCACCATCCAAGACACCTTAGATGCTCATGACTTTTACATGATAGATTCCAAAGTGGAAGAAATAGCCAGAGCCTTTGAGCTTACAGAGCTTGGCTTAGACAGACCAGTAGATGAACTCTCCGGTGGACAGCGTTCGAAAGTTCTTTTAGCAAAGCTTCTGTTAGAGAAGCCAGATATCCTTCTTTTAGACGAGCCTACTAACCATCTGGATGTACAGCACATAGAATGGCTGAAAAGATATCTTCAGGATTATGATAACGCCTTTATCCTGATTTCCCACGACATTCCATTCTTGAATTCGGTTATCAATATCATCTATCACATGGATCAGCAGAAGCTTGAGCGCTATGTAGGTGATTATGACAGCTATATGGAAGTCTACGAGATGAAGAAGTCTCAGCTGGAGGCAGCTTATAATCGTCAGCAGGCCGAAATAGCTCAGCTTAAGGATTTCGTTGCCAGAAATAAGGCGAATGTAGCCACCCGAAACATGGCTATGTCACGCCAGAAGAAGCTTGACAAGATGGATGTTATAGAGCTTGCCAAGGAAAAGCCAAAACCAGAATTTCATTTTAAGGATGCCAGAAGCTCTGGTAAGCTTATATTTGAAACCACAGACTTAGTTATAGGCTATGATGAACCGCTTTCCAGCCCTATAAACCTTAGAGTAGAAAGAGGCGACCGCGTAGTATTCAAGGGTGCTAACGGTATAGGAAAGACCACTCTGTTTAGAAGTATTTTAGGTGAAATTAAACCTATTTCAGGAAAAGTAGAATTAGGAGATATTCAATACATCGGATATTTCGAGCAGGAGGTAGCCGGAAGCTCAAACACCTGCATCGAAGAGCTTTGGAGTGAGTTCCCTTCACTGAATCAGGCTGAAATCAGGGCAACTCTCGCCAAATGTGGACTTACCACTAAAAACATCGAGAGTATGGTAAAGGTTCTTTCTGGTGGAGAACAAGCAAAGCTTAGACTTTGTAAGATAATGAACCGCGAAAGCAATATTCTCTTTTTAGACGAGCCTACGAACCACTTGGACGTGGATGCAAAGGATGAATTAAAAAGAGCCCTTATGGAATATAAGGGCACCATCATCATGGTTTGTCATGAAGTAGAATTCTATGAAGGTATTTGCAATAGAATAGTAGACTGCAGCGAATGGTCCAAGAAGCTTTAATGCTTCTTGGATTTTTTATTGTTATTCCTGTTTTGACCTGCTGCAGCTGGCTTCTTACTGTGATTATTCTTTGGATTCTTATCCCTTACAAGCTTTCTAGGCGGGATCAGACAGTTTTCACCGAAGCCTATCAGATCCTCTCTCTTTGCTTTAATCAGGGCCTCCTTAACAAGCTCGTAGTTTTCTGGTCTGTTATACTGAATCAGGGCACGCTGCATAGCCTTTTCATGTGGATCTTTTGCCACATACACTGTACTTAAGTCTGCAGGATTTAATCCCGTGTAATACATAGTGGTAGATATCGTGCTGGGTGTAGGATAAAAATCCTGTACCTGATCAGGAGACAGATGATGAGCCTTTAGATACTCGGCCAGCATGATGGCATCATCTAAGGTAGAACCTGGATGAGATGACATGAGATATGGAACTAAATACTGATTTAATCCATACTTCTTGTTTATACGCTCAAACTTCTCGCAGAATCTGTTATATACATCCACTCCCGGCTTACCCATATACTTGAGCACATTGTCCGAGATATGTTCTGGCGCCACGCGAAGCTGTCCGCTTACGTGATAGCGACTTAAATCTGTTAAAAATTTGTCGTCACTGTCGTATACACAATAGTCAAAGCGCACCCCGGATCTTACAAATACTTTCTTTACCTTAGGTATATCCCTAAGCTTCGCCAGCAGATTTACATAGGCTTTATGATCGACCTTTAGGTTCTTACACTTCTCTGGAAACAAACATTGTTTGCCTGTACACACACCCTTTTCCATTTGCTTATCACAGGATGGATGATGGAAGTTCGCTGTCGGACCACCTACATCATGAATGTATCCCTTAAAATCCTTATCCTGAGTCATTAGCTTGGCTTCAGCTACGATGGATTCATCTGATCGCACCTGCACTATTCGCCCCTGATGGAAGGTAAGCGCACAGAAATTACATCCTCCAAAGCAGCCTCTGTTAGATGAAATAGAAAACTTTACCTCTCTAATAGCAGGTATGCCCCCATCCTTTTCATACATAGGATGATAGGTTCTCATATATGAAATGTCATAGATGTCATCCATCTCCTGCTTTGAAAGTGGCTTTTGAGGTGGATTTTGTATAACATACATAGCCCCATCATAGGTTTCTACCAGCCTTTTGGCAGTAAATGGGTCTGTATTTATATACTGAGAGTAAAAACTTTTCGCATACGTGCTTTTATCGGCACATATTTCCTCGTAGGATGGAAGAATCAGGGCATTCTCTGTAAACGCCTCATCTCTGGTCTTAAACACGGTGCCATCTATATAGGTGATATCCCTCACATCCATACCGGAAGCTAAACAGTCTGCTATCTCCACTATGGACTTTTCACCCATACCATACGAGATAATATCTGCCCCTGATTCCAAAAGAATGGAGCGTCTCACCTTATTCGACCAATAGTCATAATGTGCCAGTCTTCTAAGCGATGCCTCTATACCGCCTATTATAATAGGCTTTTTCTTATAGGTGTGTCGGATAAGATTACAGTAAACTACAGTAGCATAATCCGGACGCAGTCCTATCTTTCCACCTGGGGAATAATTGTCAAAATCTCGCTTTCTTTTAGATACAGTGTAGTGATTTACCATGGAATCCATATTTCCAGCACTTACCAAAAAGCCAAGTCTTGGCTCGCCCAAGATGTTTATAGAGCTGTCATCCTTCCAGTTTGGCTGGGCTATGATTCCTACTGTATACCCATGTCTTTCCAGGACTCTGCAGATAATAGCAGCACCAAAAGAAGAGTGATCCACATAGGCATCACCGCACACATAGACAAAGTCTAACTGCTCTATTCCTCTTTCTTTCATGTCCTGCTTACTTACAGGCAAAAATCCTTTAGCCATTACTTCTTATCTATCTTTTCTGTAGTGGTTCTGATGTAGTTATCCTCTTTATTAGAAAGCTTCAAGCCTTCCTCCGTTACATATGCACCAGCCGCCTGTCTTCTTACAGACTTAAGCTGCCCCTTAAGTGATGCCCCGTATGCAAAACCCGCTATTATAGGAACTATCACACAAAGAACTGCTGTCATAGCACCGTCATCTATATCCATAAACATGCTAACAATCAGACAAATAACAAGCGTAATAATAAAACCAAGTCCTACAGATTTCCAATACTTCTTTTTATCGCAAGGAAGATCTCCTACCAGCTTTCCTGTCTGTCCATTCATGGCAAAGAGGAAGCTCTGTCCCTCCCACTTGGTAGACAAAAGCCATACTGGAAGCATTGCATAATGTACTTTCTTTCTGTTTATATATGTCTCTCTACCGATAACATCAGTTTCGTTGTACATATTTACAGTTCCATCTATGGCACTCTCAAAGGTCTCCTTACAGCGTGTCTCCATTCTGGATGCACATTCCTCCGCATCCACATCATAGGTCTCTGCCAAAAAGCCTGGCATATAGATGGTGTTGAAATCCTTGATCTCACTATAATCAAATGGCTCTATACTATCCATGTGACCATCTGGCATTCTCTTAGATGCATCGGCTGGTACCTTTTCAAAATCTAAAGAACCAGATCTCTTTGCCACATAGTGCTTTGTAATCTTTTCCCTATAATCAGAATGATCCTTATAGCTGATATCTCTTCCATTATAGTTAGCAAAGCCTTCCGCAGAACCATCATAGAGCCAAAATGGAACATACACGCCCTGTATTTCCTCGATGTGATTCTTATCCTTAAATGAATCTGGCAGAAGCTTTTTACCCTCATAGTGATTCTTAAGAGCATTTATAGCAGCTGCTTTATCACTCTTAAATGGTATTATAAGCTCTGGCTTTTGAGCTCCATCGAATTTACTCTCGATGACAGTCTGGTTTCCACAGTAAGGACAGCAGGTAGCTGCTGTATTATTATCACAGACCAGCTCAGCTCCACACGATGGACAGCTATAGCTCTTCATATCCTCTGCTACACCCCAGTTTTCATACTCAGCTTCGAATTCCCAGGTGTTCTTCGGAGCATTGGCAGCCTTTTCCTGTTCTTTTCTTATTATTTCGTCGATTTCTTCAGTCGTAAAGCTAGAGTCACAGTAATCACAAACCAGCTTTCCAGAATTGCCATCGAAATGCATAGGTCCTGTACATGCAGGACACTTATAATTATTAATTACATCTGCCATTTTCTACCCCTTTAGCTTTATATGCTTTAATTTAAGATTCGTATTGTAAAAATCCTTCGTGGTACATCCTGCTCTTCCACCACCTGCGCAGGCACACGCACATGCACAGGCACATGAGGAATGAGCACAGGCGCATGAACTTCTATGTGATGAGCCTGAGCTCTTGCCAGTAGATCCCGAATGCATGCTGGATGCACTAGGTCTGGACGAAGAAGTACTTCTTGAAACAGGTATCCTTGTCTGATTAACTACGACAAATGTATTTGGCCTTCCGGCAAATGGATGCTCACCCACGGTCGTATAATCTGAATACTTAGTCTTTTCCTCATTCGGAAGCTTTTCTTCGTTAATAACCTGCTTACTCTTTACCATGTTCGTGCCACAGTACTCACATTTCTCTTTTCCCTCTGCGCGAGTACCACCACAGTTCGGACATGAAGGATAATATTCTATCAAAGTCTTCGTCGTAACTGTAGCTGTCTGAGCCTTAAAGCCAGATGAAGCCTTATAAATACCGTAACCTATAAGAAGCGGGATAGCTATAGGTGCTGCCATCATAGCAAGGACTATGATAATACCAATGAGAACTAAGATACCCTCACCAAATGAAAGGTCTTCGTCATCATCACTCTCCTGTGGCATTTCAAATGCAAATGCCTCATTATCATATACCGCTTCCACTGTATATCTCTCATTCGGCTTTAGGCTGTCATACCAGGTCATGTAGCCATCCTCCACCATGGAATCTGGTGAAAAGCTTTCTACCTTGTCTATATTCCAGTGGATTATGAGCTCATCTACTGCCGCACTCTCAAACCAGCCAGGTGTAAATGAATATACTGTGTATCCAGTATCAGTATTCATCTGATACATTCTGTCCTGCTGCACCTCAAAAGAAAAGTCTACTACCTCTCCCTCGTAATATGCCCTGTCCAGATACACATTTGCGAAATATCCACCATCTCTTGTTATGGAAATATGGTCAATATTATCTGAAAGCGCTGTGTAATCCTTGGTATTCTTATTAGGAAGGCCTATCACAGCCCACTCAAGAGGTCCCTCTGACTTAGAATCCAATACCTTCCACGAAACATCATATCTGATATTCAGCGATGCATCATCATAGACATCCACGGTTATCTCATACCTTAGGATCTCATCTAGTGGTGCTGACGCATTTACCTTTACTCCTGATAAAAGAGCAAATGAAAAGCATATAAAAAACAAAAATGAGAACATCATCTTAATCTGTTTACGCATGCTACTTACCACCCTTTCTGAGAGGACAAGTACCCGTCATCTTAGCAGAAAATTCTCTATGCGCCACGGTTCTCTCGTTTTTCCAGATCTTACTCCAATCATCCTGAAACATATTTCCAAGAGGCTTTTCACTTAAGTAGCTCTGACAAGGAACCACGTTTCCGCCCGGCGTAATAGCCATATTAGAAAGACAAGCTCCACAGCTAGGCTTTGAAAGGCCATTCTCCTCAAAAAACTCTTCCTCTATCCAGCCCGGTGATGTAAACGAAATCTCCATGTCATGGCTGTAGCAATAATCCACTGCCTCCTTTAATACAGCCTTTATCTCATCCTTTGAAAGCTGCATATTCTGGGATTCCTCACCACAGGCATTTCCGGTAGTGATAAGACCTGAGCAGGTGACATAGGTCACACCCTTTTCATGTAGAAATTCCAAGGTCTTGGCATAATCCTTATTAAGCGTACAAAGTGGTGTGTTTATGCTGATATTCAGCCCTGCCTCCAAAGCATTTTCTATGCCCGCCAGCGTATTCTTATACTGAGGCGCGCCCACAAGCTTATTATGAATCTCTTCGTCACACGAATAGAAAGTAATCTGTGTACTGTCCAGTGAAGCATCCATAAGCTGCTTGCACAGCTCCTTTGTAAGCCTGATTCCATTAGTATTCAGCCTGGTCACAAACCATCTGGAATGATCGATAAGCTCTACTAAATCATCTCTCATAGTAGGCTCTCCACCTGTAAAGGTGATCTGAGGAATACCGGCCATTCGACATTTGTCGATGATTCGTTTCCAATCTTCTGTAGAGAGCTCTTCCTCTGAGACAAGCTCCTGACCTGCTGCATAACAGTGAACACACTGCTGATTACAGTGCCATGCCCCGTCCTTTGTCATAGCAGACACTAAAAGATCCATTCTATGCGGAGCCTTCATATATTTAGCATACTCACCCATGCTTAAATAGCTTACTTCCTCGTCAGGTGTCTCTCCCTTTGCAATGGCGGTAAAGCTGTTCATTATGGTGTAAATATCCCTTTTTATCGTGCGCTTTGGAAGGAACGTGAAGACCTTTCTAACCTCCGCACAGGTCTTATCCATAATGACCTTCGCATCATCGTCTGTGATAGCCTGACCATGGTACACATTCACCTGCTTAATAAACTCGGATAAAATAATACTCCACGAGAGACCTATAGGCACTACATCCT
Organism: Lachnospiraceae bacterium; assembly: GCA_045599565.1. Taxonomy (GTDB): domain Bacteria; phylum Bacillota; class Clostridia; order Lachnospirales; family Lachnospiraceae; genus Pseudobutyrivibrio. Next base: position 833 of record JAZRWF010000044.1, on the reverse strand, counting down.
GTCCATTTATAATAGCTATGGAAGATTCGAGTGCTCCCTCTTCCAGATCTGGAGGAATCAAATGTATTCTTATTACACCAGGTCCATCTGGATTCAGTGTAGTGTGCATAACCTCTGTCATATTCTCTCTGACATACGACAGGATTTTATCTTTTATTTTCATAGCCCTCTCCTATCAAAATCGGCATATCAGCCAATAATTTTCGCATGATTTTACTATATTTGATAACTTCTTTTTCGTCAAGAAGCATATGGATAAACAAAAGAAAAAGCGTCCACCGAAAATGCGGTGCTACTAAGGGATTTTTAGAGAATATTTGTAAGCAGCTAAAAATTGCAGGAACATGAAGGTTTATGAGCAAAGCGGATATCATTACAAGTCAACACCGACTATTATGCTGAAAGGACTGTGGCTTAAGGAATTGGGGTTCTCAGAGGGCACACAGATCCAGGTACAGTGTGAGGATGGCAAGCTGATAATCACAAAGGCTCAGGAACCGGTCACAGAGTAAAACTTAATAGCTATAACAATTGCAGCCGAGGTAGTAACAATAATTACCACCTCGGCTGTTTGCTATTCACCCTTGAAGTATTTCTCGGTTTGCTTATCAAATTCTGATACATATTCCTGATCCTGACGCACACGGAAGATATCATATTCCTTTGCCGCCTTTTCGATAGCCTGCTCATGAGATATTCTTCCTTTACCTTCAAGAACTTTACGCCTATTGTTGCTTAAAAATTGATTGGTCTGATCTACCCAGTCCTGCATACTCATGAGAATCTCATCCTCAGCCATAAGCTCAGCATAATCAATGAACATTGTAACAAGC
>JAZRWF010000043.1:0-8827 GCA_045599565.1 Lachnospiraceae bacterium | reverse complement strand
AAGAGCCTTAGCCATAGGTGCAAGACAGTTAGTAGTACATGAAGCTGCTGAGATGATAGTATCAGAAGCCTTAAGTGTGGTGTGGTTTACATTGTATACGATGGTAGGAAGATCATTTCCTGCAGGAGCAGAGATAACAACCTTACGAGCACCAGCATTGATATGAGCCTGAGCCTTGTCCTTAGAGGTGTAGAAACCTGAACACTCAAGAACAACGTCTACCTTAAGCTCGCCCCATGGGCAGTTATTTGCATCTGGGAATGCATAAATCTTAATGGTCTGTCCGTTAACAGTGATAGAATCCTCACCAGCTGAAACTGTATCAGCAAGTGCATACTTACCCTGTGAGCTATCATACTTAAGAAGATGAGCAAGCATCTTTGGGCTTGTCAAATCGTTAATAGCTACTACCTCATATCCCTCTGCACCGAACATCTGACGGAATGCAAGACGACCAATACGGCCAAATCCGTTAATTGCAACTCTTACTGCCATTTTTGATTTCCTCCTAAAAAAATTCATTTTTTATACTGGGGTTTCTCCAAATACTTGGTCTTAAGCCCCACGCCGTTTATTCTATACATTTTTTTCCAATATTTCAAGAAAAATTTATAGTTTCGTTAAAAATTTATCAGATTTCGCCAAATCTAACAACCGATTTCTATTGGCTGTCGATTTTTATATACAAAGTAACTACTAAATCCGCTTTCTTTTAGCCACTCTTCCACCCTGTCAAAGCCTATTCCCACATTCACTGGACTGTGCGCATCTGCTCCAATGGTTATAAGCTTTCCTCCCAGACTTTTATATCTTTTTAATATATCAGGTCCTGGATTCGGATTCGCAAGACCCTTTGCGATAGCTCCTGTATTTAACTCCAATGCCTTATCATGCTTTATCAGATACAGAAGAATCTCATCCAAAAGCCCCTCGTAGCCTTTGTAGGTATCTTCCTTCGGCAGCTTCTTTGCATATCTAAAAATATAATCCACGTGCCCCAGCGAATCAAACCCATCGAAAAGCTTAATATTCTTTAGCACAGCCTCATAGTAGCGCCTCACAGCTTCCGCTTCATCACGGTTTTCCCAAAAGGCATCTTCGTAAGGGTCCATGCCGTCCACCACATGAACAGAGCCTATCACATAATCGAATTCATATTCCTTTAAAACCGACAGGTTCTTTTCGACGCAGCACTCCTGCAGCCCCATCTCTATGCCCTTTATCACGTCAAAGTCTTTCGTGGAATATACCTCTGACAATTCCCCGAGCGCCTTGGAATATGTCTTAAAATCCAGATTAAAATCACATTCGCCTTCCGGAAAATCGAAGTCCAAATGATCCGTGATAGCTACTCCATTTAATCCGTAGGCCTTCGCAGCGGCTATCATGTGTCTGGCCTCATACTCACAGTCACCCGAAAACGCTGTATGCATATGACAGTCATAAAGTTTTAACATTCAAATCACCTATTTCTTTATAAAAACTACTTTGTTCACCACTATATAAAGCAGCGCTATCGCAGCAAATGCCATCATACTCAAAGCACTCTCACCTGCCGTTAGATAATGATATGTGGGCAGTATGAGCTGCACCATTCTAAGCTGTCTTAGATTTATATACACAGGATTTAAGCCAAGCATCAGCAGAAAGAGCACCGGTATGGAATATGTAATCATTTTAGCTGATGCAAGAACGCATCCCAAAAGTCTGCCGGCTGCCACGGATGAAATAATTAGAAGGCAAAAGGCAATGCTTTCAAAAGCAAACACACTATTCATCCCCAAGAGTACTCTGGCAAGCTCCACGGACAAAGCAAGCGGTAAAACAAATGCCACCACATAAATATAGCTTAATCTGCCCCTACTTTCCATACTTATATTATTTAGTATACCGCTTTCAAGGTCACTATAAAAGCTTACCATTCCCATGAGAGAAAAGACAAATATAAGTATAGCAAGTATCCCATTTACTGGCGAAAGCCCTATCGAAACATTCGCTATATTAGCTTGGCTGTTTTCAAACAGTCTTTCAGTTATTTTATATTTCTCATATATGGCATTAAGTTCATTTGTCGAATAATTATAATCACTTACTTCACTAAGATAAAAAGACCTTACTATATACGGATAGATAACCGAAAATGCTCTGACTCGGCTCAACTTATCAAAGACCGTTTCAGCCGCATTATACACTTCTATCGGTGCCTCGTATGATAAATAACCGTCCCTGCCAAACGCTGCTATCGCATCCGAAAAGCTCTCACTTAACACCCACAGCGAATCAGCCTTAGCTTCACTGATAAGCGAAAGTCCCTCATTTTTGTCATCGCAAACAGTAAAGCCTATATGGGTTCTAAGCTCTAAAAAATCCTCCACTACCTTTGACGAAATATCTGATTTATCCTCATCCACTAAAACTACCCGATAAAGACCAGACTCATCCGCTGAAACGCCATAGATAAACACCGCCAGAAACGGGATAGCGATAAGCAAAAGAAGATACAGTTTATTCATAAGATTTCTTTTTATAAGCAAAAGAAATCTTATAGCCACTCCTCTCATCTTAGCCTCTCCCTTCTAACTAACACAGTAAGGCAAACGCCTAAAAGAATATAGGCTAAAAGTCCCATGTAAAGCACAGGGCTTACCCTGCCTAAACTTCCCTCACACAGAACATTAATAGCGATGGCAGGATATAAAAATTCAAAGGCATGGCAAAAAGGCGGCATAAAGCAGCCTGACAAATACCCTATCAACACATAGATAACACTCTGCGAAGCCAATGCCTTTACCACATCGCCGGTCAGCTCACAGATAAAAAAAGCTATAGACATACATGCAGTGGTAATAAGCATGAGTCCAAAAAAATTCACATCTAAAATCAAGCCAAACATCACAGCCAGCAACAGCTCAAAAACAAATACCGGCACTATCTCGCCTATAACCTGATAAATAGCATTTATTCCTCTGGAATTTATATACCGTTTAACCTCACCATCTGCTCCGCAAAAATAGTCTGTGACAGCCAGCTGCATCATAAGAATAAATAAAACCGCAAGCGCACGCTTCATATACACAAAAAATGATACGCTTCGACTGACCCCTGTTTCATGTACAAAGAACATATCCTCGCGGTTTAGAATAATTCCAACCAGCTTCATGAAAAGCTTGTCGGTTACCCTTGAAAAGTCTTCTCCCGACTCGCTTTCTATCAGACCCGTCGAAAGGATGGCTGCATTACTTTCACTCAACACCACGGACAAAACATCACAAAGCTCCGACACGAAGCCTCCTGCCACGCCTCCATCGTTCACAGACTCATACTCTATAGGCAAGAATACACCTTCGTTTACAAGACTGATATAACCATTTGGTATGACAGCATACGCACTGATTTTTCCGGCATAAAGTGCATTCACAGCCTCATCCTTCTCCATCGTGACAAAATCTATAGCATACCTGGATGAATCAAAGTTTGACAGAGTCTCGATGCCTACACCTAAATAGCTGGAGGTATAATCCCCGCAGATGGCTATCTTTATCTTTTGTTTTTCCCTTGAAGCTTCATTTCTTCCAAAGGCAGCCACTCCCAAAATGACAATGCTTATTCCAAAAAGAAGCATAAGAAAAAAGAAGCCTGGCAGCTTAATAAGAAGCCTTTTCGTATTAAGTTCTAAATACTTAGTCCTTTTCATATAAAGTCAACTTACCATCTGATAATATATAAACGCTGTCAAAAAGCTCCATCTGAGATTTTTCATGTGTCGTTAAAATGACCGTGTTACCCTTTGATACAAAGCTCTTTATATACGAATCTATAAAGTCCTTTGTCTCAAAATCCAGCGCCACAGTAGGCTCATCTAAAAGCAGAATTCTAGGGTTTCCTGACATGCAGCAGGACAGACTAAGCCTCTTTTTCATTCCACCAGAGAGTGTTCTAACCTTTTTATCCAAAAAAGTCTCTACTCCAAGTTTCTTTAGCAGCCCCTCATTTAGAGACCTATCAAGCGAAGCCTTGTCGTACCATAGCTTTAGATTATCCCAGCCTGAAAGCTCCTCATATAAAACGTCCTTCTGCGGAACAAACGAAATGAGCTCTCTGCGTTTTTTCTCATCCGCCAAAAGATCCGCTCCATCTACGAAAAACGACCCACTGTCGGCTCTTGAAACGCCAGATAAAACAGAGAGCAGTGTAGACTTACCGGAGCCGTTCGCTCCGAGTATGCCTATACACTGCCCTTCTTTTAATTCTATGCTAACGTCGTCGAGAACCACCTTATTCTTATAAGTTTTACAAATATTCTCGATCTTCATATATTAGAATCCACTATATATCCATTTCAACAGCTCATCTGAATCCATATCCTCAAGCTTCTCAATATATTTATTGTACTCGCTAGGAATGCCAGCCTTTGTAAATGACTTATAAAGCTTATCATACTTTAAGCCATTTTTATACTGCTCTAAAGCATCGCCATCCTTTATAGTCTTAGATTCCTTAGGTAGCTTAATCTTAAGACCACTGTCTAAGGATGCATCTATAGAAACAGAAGCTAAAAGGTCATTATCCTCCATGGCACTCACCTTATAATAGGCCTTCTTTTTGTTATTAGACATCTTTATTTCAAAGCTCATGTCTGAAATCATAGATGCATAATTAATACCTATCGCATTTGCCAGAACAGGTGTCAACCCCTTAGCTGGGCGAAGCTTAATATCTCCGTTCAGATAACCCTTCTTCAGCTGTCTCATATCAAAGCCAAAAAGGTCAAATGTCAACAGCTTATTTTCCTTTACCTTCAGGGTAAACATTCCATCTATCCTTTGGCTCTTATCTTCACCAGCTCCTACTAGAGCCACCTGAGTACCATGAGAGTCATATACTATCTTGCAGTTAAAATCTCTGCCACGGTGAGGGTACAAGACGCTAAAAAGGTCATCCCCGCCCTCTAGCTCGAAGCCTCTTATAATGCCCTTTCTATCAGCATACACACTGAATTTTACGCCGTCTATACCTGTGGCTACTCCGCCATCTGACAGCTTATTCATCTGACCTACGAAACGCTCGTAGGCGGTATCCTCCGTATATCCAGAAAGATTCACATCATCCAGATAACCGTTTACATCCAGTGCATTGTACATGCACTTAACCCACAGCTTTACATCCGAATCTATGGCTGCTTCCTTAGCTATAGCCTTCACCATAGGACTTAATATTTCATCATCTAAGTTTATAGTTACCTTGGCGCATTTTTGGCTAATGTTATCTACGCTTAATGCATAACCCTTTTTTATCTTTCCGCCATCCATGCTGTCGAGCGCCAGCCCTACATATTTTCGGAGGAGCTTCGTCATCAGGGTCTGATCAGGTGAAGCCTTTATCGCATCCTTTACCAGCTGCATTTCTTTAGTCGAAAGCATATTAAGCTTAGTGAAATCCAGGTCTAAGTCCCTCTCGTCAAATGCGATATACTTGCTTGAGAGTTCAGGAAAAGCGAAATATAAAACTCCATTCTCTGAATCCAAAATGAGTTCCGAGGAAGCTATATCTACATCATTTACCTTAGTCGAAAGATTAAAACCTGCCTTCTTATCATCGGCCTTGGAATCCATGTCCACCTCTAAAGAGTTAAGCCATGTGGTGTCATAGCCCATGGTCACGCTTAACATATTAAGCATGCTTCTTCCGCTATCACCGAGGTCAAGCTTTATCGAAGCTTTAGGAGCGAGTTCATCCTTCTTTACGAGGTTTTCATTCAAAAGGCCATACTTCTCACCTACATTACCTGTCATTTCATTCACAGTATTTTTCAAAACATAGGCCATATACTGTGCAGGCGATTTAGTACTTTGCATAAAGAAGTTTACGCAGGCTTTATAATTTATAACTACTGCCACTAGCCCCGTCAGAAGCACGCAAAGCACTATAAGTGCAATAATCTTCCACTTCTTCTTAGGCTTAGCTGTCTCTTCCCTTTTAACAAATTCCTCTTTCTCACCAGAATCTGCTGCCTTTACAGGTTCCTCTGTCGCGCCAGAATCTTCCTTCTTTACAAGCTCCTCAGTCTGACAGCTTTCACAGTCTTCGACCTTCGCTCCGCATTCTGTACAAAACTGTGCTCCATCCTTGAGAACGGCTCCACACTTACTACACTCCATACCAAACCTCTAAATATTACTCGTCTTCCTCTTCGAGTCTCTCCTCGATATCATCTACAGGTGGCTTAAGTCCTACTATCTCAAGATTATTCTTCTTAGCATAATCCCAAAGTGCTGCATGAATAGCTTCCTCAGCTAAAAGTGAGCAGTGTACCTTAACAGGTGGAAGTCCATCGAGAGCCTCCATAACGGCCTTATTGGTAACCTCAAGAGCCTGCTGCACAGTCTTTCCCTTTACCATCTCTGTAGCCATAGATGAAGTAGCTACTGCTGCACCGCATCCAAAGGTTTTAAACTTAGCCTCCTGAATGATTCCATCGTCATCGATATCAAGATAGATTCTCATGATATCGCCACACTTAGCATTACCTACTGTACCAACACCTGAAGCGTTCTCGATTTCACCTACGTTTCTTGGGTTGTTAAAATGATCCATTACTTTCTCTGAATATGCCATTTTCTTATCTCCTATTTTTAATGATTACTTATTCTGACTCTTTACAAAATCTTCATATAAAGGACTCATGCTTCTAAGTCTTTCCACTATAGCTACCAGATTTTCTATTACATAATCTGCATCCTCCATGGTTATTTCATCTGAAAGAGTCAGACGAAGTGAACCATGAGCTATCTCATGTGGAAGACCTATAGCTAAAAGCACATGTGAAGGGTCTAAAGATCCTGAGGTGCAGGCACTGCCTGAGCTTCCGCAGATACCTTTGTTGTCTAGCATTATGAGGAGTGATTCACCCTCTATAAATCTAAAGCAGAAGTTAGTATTGTTTGGAAGTCTGTCTGTAAGAGAACCATTTACCTTTGTGTAAGGAATCTTCTCTGGAATAGTCTTTATAAGATAATCTCTTATAGCGATTTCCTTCTCAGTACGCTCCTTCATGGTCTCATGTGCCAGCTTCGCTGCAGCCGCTAAGCCTACGATGCCAGGAATATTCTCTGTACCGGCTCTCTTGCCTCTCTCCTGTCCGCCGCCATGAATAAAGGACTTAATTCTAATGCCCTTTCTCACATATAAGAAGCCAGTTCCCTTAGGACCGTTAAACTTGTGTCCGCTGGCTGAAAGAAGGTCAATATTCATAGCATCCACATCTATAGGAAGCTGTCCATAAGCTTGTACAGCATCAGTGTGGAAATAAACACCAGCCTCCTTACAAACAGCACCGATTTCCTTTATAGGCTCCACTGTGCCGATCTCATTATTAGCAAACATAACAGATACCAAGATAGTGTCTGGTCTGATGGCTGCCTTTACCTGATTTGCAGTCACAAGTCCATTCTCATCTACATCCAGATATGTGACATCGAAGCCGCGCTCCTTAAGATACTCAGCGGTATGCAAGATAGCATGGTGCTCAATCTTAGTAGTGATAATGTGCTTACCCTTGTTAGAATATGCTTCTGCCACTGCCTTTAATGCCCAGTTATCTGACTCTGATCCGCCGTTTGTAAAATAGATAGAGGATGGCTTAGCATTAAGAGTATTCGCGATTATCTCACGTGCATTCTCCATAGCCTCCTTAGAAGCATCCGCAAAGCTGTATACAGCAGATGCATTTGCAAACTGATCTGTAAAATATGGAAGCATAGCATCTACTACTTCCTTGCGACATTTAGTGGTCGCAGCATTATCCAAATAAATCATATTTTCCTCCAAATGATATATGAAAATAAATTGTATACATTCTATATTTATAATTATAAATAGGCAAAAAATAAAGTCAACCGAATAGGCTGACTCTAAATGATAAGTTTTTTCAACAAGCTAATTTTCTCTAAGCTTGGAAGCTTTTTCTTTAATTCTGGTGATGGTATTGGCCACACTCTTCTCCTGTTTGCCAAGAATCCTGGCTATCTGAGCTATATCCAGCCCCGCCAGATACAGTCCAAATACCTCCTTCTCCATAGGCGACAGCTTCGCATTTATTTTAGTCTTTAAATACTCTATATAATCCTTCTCCTCAAAGGCTACTGCCGGATCATCCTCCATGCGCATGTCATTTGTCTCGTCCAGCTCATCATAGTCATTTAAGAACATATTCTTTAGAGTATTAGAAGCATCTATCGCCTTATAAAGCTGCCTTCTGATGCAAAGATTTGCAAAGGTGGAAAATGCTGCATTTGACGAAAAATCATAATCGATAACTGCCTTAAACAGTCCCAGCATACCCTCCTGGATGAGGTCATCCTTTTCAGCGCCCACTAAGAACAGTGAAGCACAAAGACCTCTCACCACAGTCTTATATCTGTCGCAAAGCTCATCGAGAGCCTTCGTATCGCCATCTCTGTATTTTCTAATAAGCTCTTCGTCTCTCAAGTCTACTTACCTAGTCTTTGTCTTACTATCTCATAGCTTAGTACACCACAGGCTACAGATGCATTCAGTGAATCTATATCGCCAAACATCGGTATCGATGCCACCATATCACAATTTTCCTTTACCAGTCTAGAAACACCGCTTCCCTCTGCACCCATCACCAGACCGATAGGTCCTTTGAGGTTCAGATCATACATAGTAGTTCCGCCCATATCTGCGCATACGAACCAGAGCCCCTTTTCCTTCAGCTCCTCCATGGTGCGAACTATATTCGTAACCTTTGCTACAGGGGTATAGCTTAAAGCTCCTGCAGAGGATTTAGCTACAGTAGGTGTAAGAC
>JAZRWF010000042.1:0-20203 GCA_045599565.1 Lachnospiraceae bacterium | reverse complement strand
GAGCAGACCTTAAACCAGATGCTGGTAGAAATGGATGGCTTTGGTATAAATGAAGGCATCATTGTGATGGCTGCTACTAACCGAGTGGACATCCTTGATCCGGCTATCCTTCGTCCAGGAAGATTTGACAGGCAGGTATATGTCGGTAAGCCAGATGTAGAGGGTCGCCGTCAGATTTTGAAGGTTCATTCAGATAAAAAGCCTTTGGCAGAGGATGTAGATTTAGATCAGATTGCCAGAACTACCTCGGGTTTTACTGGTGCGGATTTAGAGAACTTATTAAACGAGGCAGCTATATTATCAGCTAAAGAAAATCGCAGGTTTATTACACAGGATGATATAAATCGTTCATTTGTAAAGATAGGTATAGGTACGGAAAAGAAATCGAAGATAGTATCGGAGAAGGATAAGAAAATAACAGCTTATCACGAGTCTGGACATGCTATTTTGATGCATGTTCTGCCAGATGCAGGTCCTGTTTACTCTGTTTCGATTATACCTACAGGTGCTTCCGCGGCAGGCTATACAATGCCTCTTCCTGAGAAGGACGAGATGTTTAATACCAAGGGTAAAATGTTCAATGAAATAGTAGTATGCTTAGGCGGACGTGTGGCTGAGGAGCTCATATTCGATGATGTTACTACTGGTGCCAGCAGCGATATCAGAAAAGCTACACAGATCGCTAGAGATATGGTCACAAAATACGGCTTTTCTGAGACTATAGGTCCTATAAATTATGGCAGTGACGAAGAGGAAGTGTTTATAGGTCGTGATCTGGCTCATACAAAATCCTACAGTGAGGGCGTGCAGCAGTCTATAGATGCTGAGGTAAAGCGAATTGTCAGCGAAGCATATGATAGGGCAAGAGAAGTTATAAGCGCAAACATGAGCGTTTTGCATGCTTCGACTGAGCTGCTCTTGGAAAAAGAAAAGATTTCAAGAGAAGAGTTTGAGTCTCTGTTTGATAAAGAATCCTAGGGCTTTGTGCAATTTGTACAGAAACAGTCGGAAGAATTTGTAATGTTTATGCACACTTGCATTTGGCGGGGTCATATAATAACAATCGTAAAAACCCCCCAATACATTACATTTTTACTACCCCCATAGTAAAAATACCTTCTCCTAAAAAGACAGCCCGTAAGTGCTGCCTTTTTATTTTTTATTTAAATGTTTTGGAGGGATCCTATGAATCGTGATGCTATATTTTCTGATGGTACTTCTCAGTATCGAAATCCTGCAGAGCCAAAGCCAAACGAGTCTGTGTTCATAAAAATAAGAATAAATCATGGTACGGTGGTGATGGTTTCTCTTTTGGGCAATAATGGCGAAGTGCCTATGGGCTTCGTGGGTGCTGACGGCGAGTTTGACTATTATGGAGTATCGGTCACTATGACAGATGCTGATTTTGCCTATGTGTTCAAGATTCAGCAGGAAAATGAGATCGTTTATTATGATCGCTACGGCTGCTCAGATTATGAGAGACGCCAGTACGCATTTGCGATTAAGCCTGGATACTCTACTCCAGAATGGTCAAAGGGTGCGGTTATGTATCAGATAATGGTAGACCGCTTCTGTAATGGCGACACCTCGAATGATGTACTTGACCGCGAATACGCTTATATAAACAGGCAGGTTGAGCGTGTTGAAAATTGGTCAAAGGTTCCAAATACCTTCGGTGTGGCTGAGTTTTATGGCGGTGATATAGAGGGTGTAATGCAAAAGCTCTACTATCTGAAGAGCTTAGGTGTGGATGTGGTTTATTTTAATCCGATTTTTGTATCGCCTTCTAATCATAAATATGATACATCAGATTATGATTATGTGGATCCGCATTACGGAAAGATTATCGAGGATGGAGGGGATGTGCTGTATCCGGGGGATATGGATAACAGTCATGCCACCAGATATAAAAACAGAGTTACAGATATAGCTAACCTAAAGGCAAGTAATGCTTTGTTTATAGATTTCGTAAATAAGGCTCATGGTCGAGGTATGAAGGTAATACTTGATGGAGTATTCAATCACTGTGGCTCCTTCAATAAATGGTTAGACAGAGAAAAGCTCTATGATCAGGAGCATGGATATGTTCCTGGTGCATATAGGGATGAAAACAGTCCATATAGAAACTTCTTTTCGTGGCATGATGAGACAGCTTGGCCAGATAATAAGACCTATGATGGCTGGTGGGGTCACGACACCTTGCCAAAGCTTAATTATGAGGGCTCAGATGAGCTTCATGATACGATTCTTAATATAGGAAGAAAGTGGGTGAGCGCTCCATATAATTGTGATGGCTGGCGACTGGATGTAGCAGCTGATTTGGGTCATAGTCCAGAATATAATCACAAGTTTTGGAGAGAGTTCAGAGATGCAGTCAAGGAGGCGAACCCTAACGCTATCATACTTGCTGAGCATTATGGTGATGCATCTAGCTGGTTAGATGGCACTCAGTGGGATACCATAATGAATTATGATGCTTTTATGGAGCCCGTAAGCTACTTTCTTACAGGGATGGAAAAGCACTCAGATGCATTTGATGGATCGGCTATAGGTGATGGGGTTAGATTTAGAGATACGATGCTCCATAATATGACGATGCTTAGAACACCTGCTCTTTTGTGCTCGATGAATCAGCTGGATAATCATGACCACTCAAGATTCTTAACCAGAACAAATCATAAGGTGGGAAGGGTAGATAAGCTGGGTGCAAGGGCGGCTGAGGAAGACGTTTCTATACCGATTATGAAGCAGGCTATCATGATGCAGATGACCTGGCCGGGTGCACCTACCTTATATTATGGAGACGAAGCGGGGGTTTGTGGATTTACGGATCCGGATAACAGACGTACCTATCCATGGGGTGATGCCAACTATGAGCTTATCGACTACTATAGAGATATGATAGGAATGCATAAGCAGAGCTTTGCGCTAAGGAGAGGCTCGTTTAAGTTCCTTGAATGCGGAAAGGGCTTTGTCAGCTATGGACGTTTCACCGCAAACGAGCAGGTGGTAACTGTTGTTAATACCACAGAGAGTGAGCTGGATGTGGATGTATCGGTATGGCTTCTTGGAGTGCCAAAGGAGTCGGTTATGAGCTCTATGGCCAGAACAAATGAGAGAGGATACTCTATTATGTCTGTGGACAAGGTGGTTAAGGACGGAAAGATACATCTTTCTATGCCGCCTCACAGTGGAATAGTTTTGCAGAGAGAAGCGTAGAAATCTACGCTTCTTTTTTTGAGAGCTATTATATATAGAAGAAAAAGAAAATACTAAATGTAGATATAATTTATATTGACAAAATCTGCCATATATTGTACAATCGTAACGATTTTAGTGTTGTTATACCACAAGTCATTGTGGATTCACAGGAGAGGTAGTCATGAGTACTTTATGCCAGCCGGGACTAGATTTAGCGGCTATAAAGGCTAAAGAACGTGAGATTGAGCGCCAGTGGGATCTCCTATTAGCGGAGAGACGCGAGGTGGAGATGCGCACGCGCGAGTTGAGTCAGCGTGAGATGCAGTTCGATCTCAAATGGAATCTTTTAATTCAGGAGACACAGCAGCTGGCTTCTGACAAGGATGCCTTTGAAAGAAAAAGATTGTTTTATGAAAAGGTGGCAGCCCACGAGAGAGCAGCGCTTGCTCCTAAAGCTGAGATTGTGCACGGGGAAATGTTTTTCTCTGGTGTCAGAGATAAATCTGCTCTAAAAAAGAGATATAGAGACCTCATAAAGATTTATCATCCTGATTCTGAAAACGGTGATAATGAAACCGTCCAGGAGATAAACAGAGAGTATGATAATTTATCGGCTATTTATCAATAAAAAGGCTTGACGTGTCTTTGTTGCTGTGTTATATTTATCCAGCGACAGAGACAAAGAGGTCTTTTTTTTATGCTTATTTTCGCCCCACCTATTCGCAAGGTGGTAGAGTGTAGGAAGATGACCCAATAACAAAATGGAGGTGGAAGTTGTGCGTACAAAAATAACACTGGCATGTACCGAATGCAAGCAGCGTAATTACAACATGACCAAAGACAAAAAGACGCATCCTGACAGAATGGAGACTAAGAAGTATTGCAGATTCTGCAAGACTCACACATTACACAAGGAAACTAAGTAATTGAGGTGAAACATGGCAGAGAATACTAAAGTCAAAATGTCAGACAAGTGGTCAGCTTTTAAGGCCGAGTTTCGTAAGATCAAGTGGCCTACAAAAGAGGACACTAGCAAGCAGACTATAGCAGTAGTTGTAACTACTATCGTGGTTTGTCTGATTATCGTTGTAGTAGACGCTATCATTCAGTACGGCATCGATTTCCTACTGAGCTTATAATTTGGGAGGCAATATGGCAGAGGCAAAATGGTATGTAGCACATACATACTCCGGCTACGAAAATAAGGTCAAGTCCACCATTGAAAAGTCAATAGAGAATCAGCATCTTGAGGAGCAGATCCTTGAGGTTATAGTTCCTATGATGGACACGATGGAGACAAAGGACGGCAAGAGCCGCAGCGTATCTAAGAAGATGTTTCCTGGATACGTAATTGTTCATATGGTTATGAATGATGAGACCTGGTATGTTGTTCGTAACACCAGAGGTGTTACCGGTTTCGTAGGACCAGGAAGTAAGCCTGTACCACTCTCAGATGAAGAAGTTAAGAAGATGTTGGATAGCGGTGCTGAAAAAGAAAGTGTCATTGAAGTGGATTTTTCAGAGGGAGATATCCTTACAGTTGTCAGTGGTACCTGGGAGGGTACCGACGGAAAGGTGCTTAGCATAAATGCACGCAAGCAGAGTGTTACTATCGAAGTAGATCTGTTTGGCCGTAACACACCTGTAGAGGTAGGCTTCGCTGACGTTCGCAAAATGAACTAAGGAGGATAAAAAAGTGGCAAAGAAGATTGAAGGCTACATTAAATTGCAGATTCCAGCCGGAAAGGCAACACCTGCACCACCTGTTGGACCAGCACTTGGTCAGCATGGTGTAAATATCGTAGAGTTTACAAAGCAGTTCAATGCAAAGACAGCTGATATGGGAGATACTATCATCCCTGTAGTTATCACTGTGTATGCGGACCGCAGCTTTACATTTATCACTAAGACCCCACCTGCAGCAGTTCTTATTAAGAAGGCAGCAGGACTTAAGTCAGCTTCAGGTACTCCTAACAAGACCAAGGTAGCTAAGCTTACCAAGGCTCAGGTTGAGGAGATTGCAAAGACAAAGATGCCTGATCTTAACGCAGCTTCTCTTGAAGCAGCATGCAGCATGATCGCAGGTACCTGCAGATCAATGGGCGTTGAAGTAGTAGATTAATTTAGAATTTTAGAAGTGGGAGGATTAAGCGAAAATAATCCGCCGAACCACAGGAGGTTAATATGAAAAGAGGAAAGAAGTATCTTGATGCTGTAAAGTCTTTCGACAAGTCAGTACAGTACGATCCAGCCGAGGCAGTTGCTGCAGTTAAGAAGGTAGCTACCGCTAAGTTCGATGAGACTATCGAAGCTCACATCAGAACCGGTTGTGATGGACGTCACGCTGAGCAGCAGATCCGTGGTGCAGTTGTTCTGCCACACGGTACAGGTAAGACTGTTCGCGTACTTGTTATTGCTAAGGGCGCTAAGCTTGATGAAGCTCAGGCAGCAGGCGCTGATTTCGTAGGCGGCGAGGAGCTCGTACCAAAGATCCAGAATGAAGGATGGTTTGAGTTCGATGTTGTAGTAGCTACCCCTGATATGATGGGCGTTGTTGGTCGTTTGGGTCGTGTACTTGGTCCTAAGGGACTTATGCCAAACCCAAAGGCTGGTACAGTTACTATGGATGTTGCTAAGGCAGTTCAGGAAATCAAAGCAGGTAAGATTGAGTACAGACTTGATAAGACAAATATTATCCATGTGCCAGTTGGAAAGGCTACATTCACTGAGGAGCAGCTTTCTGACAACTTCCAGTCTCTGATGGATGCCATCAACAAGGCTAAGCCTTCAAGCCTTAAGGGTCAGTACATTAAGAGCATTACACTTGCACCTACCATGGGTCCTGGTGTTAAGGTTAATGTTTCTAAGGTATCTAACTAATTAATAAGTTGTTGACAACCTAATATATTCGTGATATACTTCACGACGTTGCCGAAGACAGCAGGTGTCTATATGACATAACGCATGCTACCTGCCGAGGATGAATGAGATGATTAATCTATCCCCGTGTCTATAGGCATGGGGATTTTTTTCTAAATCCTTCTAAGCAACGAAATCTTAAAAGGAGGAAAAACTCGTGGCAAAAGTTGAAATCAAACAGCCTATTATCGCAGAGATCTCTGAGATCGTAAAGGACGCAGCGTCAGTTGTTATCGTTGACTACCGCGGACTTACCGTTGCTCAGGATACAGAGCTTCGTAAGAAGCTTCGCGAAGCTGGAATCACTTACAAGGTTTATAAGAATACTTATATGACCCGTGCTTTCCAGGGAACAGACTTTGAAGCTTTAGCACCAGTTCTTGAAGGACCAAGTGCTATCGCAGTTTCAAAGGATGATGCTACTGCTCCAGCCAGAATTCTTGCAGGATTTGCTAAGACAGCTCCAGCACTTGAGCTTAAGGCAGGCGTAGTAGAGGGTGCCTTCTATGACCAGAAGGGTATCCAGCAGGTTGCTGCTGTGCCTTCAAGAGAAGAGCTTCTTTCAAAGCTCCTTGGAAGCTTACAGTCACCTATCACAAATCTTGCTCGCGTTCTCAATCAGATTGCAGAGCAGCAGAATTAATTATTATCATTAGGAGGAAAATAAAATGGCAAAGATGTCTACTGAAGAGTTTATCGCAGCTATTAAAGAGCTTAGCGTACTTGAGCTTAACGAACTTGTTAAGGCTTGTGAAGAGGAGTTTGGTGTATCAGCAGCAGCTGGCGTTGTAGTAGCAGCAGCTGGCCCAGCTGAGGCAGCTGAGGAGAAGGACGAGTTCGATGTAGAGCTTACCGAAGTTGGCGCTGAGAAGGTTAAGGTTATCAAGGTTGTTCGTGAGGCTACTGGTCTTGGTCTTAAGGAAGCAAAGGATCTCGTTGATTCAGCTCCTAAGATGCTCAAGGAAGGTGCTGACAAGGCTACCGCTGAGGCTCTTAAGAAGTCTCTTGAGGAAGTTGGAGCAAAGGTTACCCTTAAGTAATTTGTGCTTGATTTTCACACCCACAACTATATGTTGTGGGTGTTTTCTTTTTTGTATGATTTAAGTTTAATTTCTTAAAAAATCCCTTGACTTTACTGTTGTTTTTATCGTAGTATGTACATTGCACTATTGTGGTGCAATGTCTTTTTGTGCGCTTTTTTGCCCAGAGCGTTGCTTTTGGTGCAAATTTGGCTAAGACACAGTTTATTATATGAGGTGATACGTCGATGGAAAAAAACAGAATTCGTCCAGTGAAAGCTGGTAGGAACCATGTACGAATGAGCTATTCCAGACAGAAAGAAGTTCTGGATATGCCAAACCTGATCGAGGTTCAGAAGAACTCGTACGATTGGTTCATCAAGGACGGCCTTAAGGAGGCATTTGCTGATATCTCTCCAATTCAGGATAGAGGCAATGTTTTGGAGCTTCATTTTGTAGATTTCGTTCTCGTAATGGACGATTTGAAGACCATTCCGCAGTGTAAGGAGAGAGATGCTACATATGCTGCACCTCTTAAGGTTAAGGTGCGCCTTGTAAACAAGGAAAGTGGAGATATGCAGGAGCATGAAATCTTCATGGGTGAGATGCCTCTTATGACCGATACTGGTACCTTCGTTATAAACGGAGCAGAGCGTGTTATAGTATCTCAGCTTGTTCGTTCACCAGGCATTTATTATGCTATTGATCATGATAAGATCGGTAAGGAGCTCTATTCGTGCACAGTTATTCCTAACCGTGGTGCATGGCTTGAGTATGAAACTGATTCCAACGACGTTTTTTATGTGCGTGTAGACCGTAACAGAAAGGTTCCTGTTACTGTATTTTTGCGTGCGATGGGACTGGGTACTGACCAGGAGATTTTAGATATGTTTGGTGATGAGCCAAAGCTTATCGAGACCTTTAAGAAGGACCCTTCTAAGACTGAAAAGTTCCCTAACGGAAGCTATGATACAGGTCTTTTAGAGCTTTATAGAAAGCTTCGTCCGGGTGAGCCTTTAGCAAAGGATAGCGCCGAGAGCTTACTTAATGCTATGTTCTTTGATCCAAGACGTTATGATTTAGCTAAGGTTGGACGTTATAAATTCAATAAAAAGCTTAATCTTAGAAACCGCGTAGCAGGACATGTTTTGGCAGAGGATGCCATAAGTGCAGCTACTGGTGAGGTAGTAGTTAAGGCTGGCACAAAGCTTACAAGAGAGCTTGGTGAAAAGCTTCAGAATGCTGCTGTAGAATATATCATGATTCAGGGAGAGACCAGAAACATTAAGGTTCTTTCTAATATGATGGTAGATATCAAGTGCTATGTACCTGATATCGATGCAGAGGCTCTTGGAATTAATGAGCTGGTTTACTATCCTGTTCTTAAGAGAATTCTTGAAGAGACAGATAAGAGTGAGCTTGCAGAGGTTATCGAGCGTTCTGTGGCAGATCTTATTCCAAAGCATATTACAAAGGAAGATATCTTTGCTTCTATAAACTACAACATGCACCTCGAGTATGGTGTAGGCTTTGATGATGATATCGACCATCTTGGAAATCGTCGTATCCGCGCAGTCGGAGAGCTTTTACAGAACCAGTATAGAATTGGACTTTCTCGTCTTGAGAAGGTGGTTCGTGAGCGTATGACTACTAGAGATTTGGAGGACATTTCTCCTCAGAATCTTATAAATATTAAGCCTGTAACAGCTGCTATTAAAGAGTTCTTCGGTGCTTCTCAGCTGTCACAGTTCATGGATCAGAATAACCCGCTTGGTGAGCTGACCCATAAGAGACGTCTTTCAGCTCTTGGTCCTGGTGGTCTTTCGAGAGACCGTGCAGGATTCGAGGTTCGAGATGTACACTATACACATTATGGACGTATGTGCCCTATCGAGACTCCTGAAGGTCCTAACATCGGACTTATCAACTCTCTTGCAAGCTATGCTCGTATAAATGAGTATGGTTTTGTGGAGGCACCATATCGTCGTATCGATAAGAGCGATCCAGAGAATCCTCGCGTAACAGATGAAGTAGTTTACATGACTGCTGACGAGGAGGATAACTACCACGTAGCTCAGGCTAACGTGAAGCTTGACGCTGAGGGACATTTTGTTCGTAAGAGCGTATCTGGTCGTTACAGAGAAGAGACACAGGAGTATGATCGCACTGCGTTTGATTACATGGATGTGTCTCCTAAGATGGTATTCTCTGTCGCTACAGCACTTATCCCATTCCTTCAGAATGACGATGCTAACCGTGCATTGATGGGATCTAACATGCAGCGACAGGCAGTTCCGCTTCTTACCACTGAGGCTCCTGTAGTAGGAACCGGTATGGAGCCAAAGACGGCAGTAGACTCTGGTGTCTGCGTAGTAGCTAAGCGTGCTGGTACTATCGAGCTTTCAGAGAGCCGTCGTATTATAATTAAAACTGATGACGGTGAGAAGGATGAATACTGGCTTACAAAGTTCAGCCGTTCTAACCAGTCAAACTGCTATAACCAGAGACCTATCGTGTTTAAGGGCGAGCATGTAGAGGCGGGCGAGGTAATCGCTGATGGTCCTTCTACTAAGAATGGTGAGCTTGCGCTTGGTAAGAACCCGCTTATCGGTTTCATGACCTGGGAAGGTTATAACTACGAGGATGCTGTACTTCTTTCAGAGAGACTTGTTCAGGATGATGTATATACCTCTGGTCATATGGAGGAGTACGAGATCGAAGCTCGTGATACAAAGCTTGGACCAGAGGAGATTACCCGTGAGGTAGCTGGCGTAGGCGATGATGCACTTAAGGATCTCGATGAAGAGGGTGTTATCAGAATCGGTGCCGAGGTTCGCGCAGGTGATATCCTTGTTGGTAAGGTTACTCCTAAGGGAGAGACAGAGCGCACTCCAGAGGAGAGACTTCTTCTTGCTATCTTTGGTGAGAAGGCTAAGGAAGTGCGTGATACTTCACTTCGTGTGCCACATGGTGCGTACGGTATCGTAGTAGATGCAAAGGTGTTCACAAGAGATTCCGATGCAGAGCTTGCACCTGGTGTAAATAAGGCAGTTCGTATATATGTAGCTCAGAAGCGTAAGATCAGCGTAGGTGATAAGATGGCTGGTCGTCACGGAAATAAGGGTGTCGTTTCAAGAGTTCTTCCAGTGGAGGATATGCCATTCCTTCCAAACGGTCGTCCACTTGATATCGTTCTTAACCCACTGGGCGTGCCTTCACGTATGAACATCGGTCAGGTCCTTGAGATTCACCTTTCATTGGCTTCTAAGGCACTTGGCTTTGATATTGAGACTCCAGTATTCGATGGAGCAAAGGAAATAGATATTCAGGACACTCTTGAGCTTGCAAATGACTATGTAAACATGGCATTTGATGCTGATGAGGCAAAGGCAGAGGGTCTTGATGAAAACTTCTATGACAAGTATAAGGATACCCTTAGTGCAGATGTAATGGATTACCTTTCTACTAATCGTGCACACAGAGCACTTTGGAAGGGCGTTACTATCAGACGTGATGGAAAGGTACAGCTTCGTGATGGACGTACTGGCGAGCCATTTGATGGTCCAGTTACCATAGGTCACATGCATTACCTTAAGCTCCACCACCTGGTAGATGATAAGATCCATGCACGTTCTACTGGTCCTTACTCTCTTGTTACACAGCAGCCTCTGGGTGGTAAAGCTCAGTTCGGTGGACAGCGTTTCGGAGAGATGGAGGTTTGGGCTCTTGAGGCTTATGGTGCAAGCTATACTCTTCAGGAGATTCTTACCATGAAGTCTGATGATGTAATCGGACGTGTTAAGACTTACGAGTCAGTTATTAAGGGAGCTAACATCCCTGAGCCAGGTATTCCAGAGTCATTCAAGGTACTTCTCAAGGAGCTTCAGGCTCTTGGTCTTGATATGAAGGTTCTTGATGAGGCTGGTGAAGAGGTTGAAATCATGGAGACCTCTGAGTATGGAAATACTGATCTTAATTCAGTTATTAGCGGTGATTCACGTAATTATGCATTTGAAAGTGCAGACAGCTTTGCTAGAGCTGGTATGCACAAGCAGGAATTCAACTCTGATGGAGATCTTGAGGATGTTGAAGAGGATTACGATGGTGGCTATGATGAGGAGTCTGTAGACGACAGCTACGACGATTCAGATAGCGATGAAAACTATTAGAAGGGAGCACAAAATGCCTGAGAATAGTAGAGAGGCTACATATCAGCCAATAGAGTTTGACTCTATTAAGATTGGTCTTGCATCACCAGAAAAGATTCGTGAGTGGTCTAGAGGTGAGGTTAAGAAGCCTGAAACCATTAACTACCGTACACTTAAGCCAGAAAAGGATGGTCTTTTCTGTGAAAAGATTTTTGGACCTAGCAAGGACTGGGAATGTCACTGCGGTAAGTATAAAAAGATTCGTTATAAGGGTGTTGTCTGCGATCGATGCGGCGTAGAAATCACCAAGGCATCAGTTCGTCGTGAGCGTATGGGTCACATCGAGCTGGCTGCACCAGTTTCACATATTTGGTACTTCAAGGGTATCCCAAGCCGTATGGGTCTTATTCTTGACCTTAGCCCAAAGACCCTTGAGAAGGTACTTTACTTTGCATCATATATCGTACTTGATCCAGGTGAGACCGCTCTCATGAAGAAGCAGGTTCTCTCTGAGACCGAGTATCAGGAGGCTAGAGAGCAGTATGGCAACACCTTCCGCGTAGGAATGGGTGCTGAGGCTATTCAGGAGCTCTTAAGCCAGATAGACCTCGATGTTGAGGCAGCTGAGCTTTCTATGGAGCTCGACAAGTCTTCTGGACAGAAGAGAGCACGTATTATCAAGAGACTTGAGGTAGTAGAGGCTTTCAGAGAATCTGGAAATAAGCCAGAGTGGATGATTATGACTGTTGTACCAGTTATTCCTCCAGATCTTCGTCCTATGGTTCAGCTTGACGGCGGTAGATTTGCTACTTCTGACTTGAATGACCTTTACAGACGTATTATTAACCGTAATAACCGTCTTCGTAAGCTTCTTGATCTGGGCGCACCAGATATCATCGTAAGAAACGAGAAGAGAATGCTTCAGGAGGCTGTGGATGCTCTTATCGATAACGGCCGTAGAGGCCGTCCAGTTACTGGACCTGGTAACAGAGCGCTTAAGTCACTTTCTGATATGCTTAAGGGTAAGTCAGGACGTTTCAGACAGAACCTTCTTGGTAAGCGTGTAGACTACTCAGGACGTTCGGTTATCGTAGTAGGACCAGAGCTTAAGATTTATCAGTGTGGTCTTCCAAAGGAGATGGCACTTGAGCTTTTCAAGCCTTTCGTTATGAAGGAGCTTGTGTCTCTTAATAAGGCACATAATATAAAGAGTGCCAAGAAGATGGTCGAGAAGTTTGAGCCAGATGTATGGGATATCTTAGAGGATGTTATCAAGGAGCATCCAGTTATGTTGAACCGTGCTCCTACACTTCACAGACTTGGTATTCAGGCATTCGAGCCAATTCTTGTAGAGGGTCGTGCTATTAAGCTTCATCCACTTGTATGTACAGCATTTAACGCTGACTTCGATGGAGACCAGATGGCTGTTCACCTTCCACTTACAGCAGAGGCTCAGGCTGAGTGTCGCTTTATGCTTCTCTCACCTAATAACCTGCTGAAGCCTTCAGATGGTGGCCCTGTAGCAGTTCCTTCACAGGATATGGTACTTGGTATTTACTATCTTACTCAGGAGCGTCTTGCATCCGAGGAGAACTCTGGAGTTAAGGGTGAAGGTAAGTTCTTCTTGAATGTCAATGAAGCTATAATGGCATACGAGAATGGCGATATCACTTTACATGCAAAGATTAAGGTTCGTGTAACTAAGACTATGGAGGATGGTACCGTTGTATCTTCTATCATAGAGTCTACACTCGGACGTTTCATCTTTAATGAAATTATTCCACAGGATCTTGGTTATGTAGATCGTACCAAGCCTGAAAATGCTCTTGCTTTGGAAGTAGATTTCCACGTAGGCAAGAAGCAGCTTAAGCAGATTCTTGAAAAGGTTATTAACACACACGGAGCTACTGTTACCGCTGAGGTTCTTGATGATATCAAGGCTATGGGTTATAAGTACTCAACACGTGCTGCTATGACCGTTTCTATTTCTGATATGACTGTGCCACCTCAGAAGCCAGAAATGATAGCTGAGGCAGAGGCTACAGTAGAAAAGATTACACGTCAGTATAAGCGTGGTCTTATTACAGAGGACGAGCGTTACCGTGAGGTAATTGAAACCTGGAAGGAGACTGATGATGAGCTTACACATGCTCTTCTTGATGGTCTTGATCAGTATAACAACATCTTCATGATGGCTGACTCAGGTGCCCGTGGTTCTGATAAGCAGATTAAGCAGCTTGCTGGTATGCGTGGTTTGATGGCAGATACTTCTGGTCGTACCATGGAGCTGCCTATTAAGTCAAACTTCCGTGAAGGACTGGATGTATTGGAATACTTCATGTCTGCGCATGGAGCTCGTAAGGGTATGTCAGATACAGCTCTTCGTACAGCTGACTCTGGTTACTTGACACGTCGTCTTGTAGACGTATCTCAGGAGCTCATCATTCGTGAGCAGGATTGTATCGAAGGTACAGGCAGAGAGATTCCGGGAATGTACGTTTCATCATTCATGGATGGACGTGAGGAAATCGAGAGCCTTAAGGATCGTATCCAGGGTAGATTTACCTGTGAGGAGATTAAGGATGCCGAGGGCAATGTAATAGTAGCCGCTAACAAGCTTATTACTCCAAAGCGTGCAAATGATATCATCGCTAAGGGTGTAGATGAAAATGGTGAGCCTATCACAAAGGTTAAGATTAGAAATATTCTTTCTTGCCGTTCTAAGATAGGTATCTGTGCTAAGTGCTACGGCGCTAACATGGCAACAGGTCGTGCTGTACAGGTAGGTGAAGCTATCGGTATTATCGCAGCACAGTCAATCGGTGAGCCTGGTACACAGCTTACCATGAGAACCTTCCATACTGGTGGTGTTGCTGGTAGCGATATTACACAGGGTCTTCCTCGCGTAGAGGAGCTTTTTGAGGCTCGTAAGCCAAAGGGACTTGCTATTATCTCTGAGATCGATGGTGTTGTTAAGATTAGCGATACCAAGAAGAAGCGCGATGTAATTATCACTAATGCTGAGACAGGTGATGTTAAGGAATATCTCATTCCTTATGGTTCACGTATCAAGGTATTGGATGGTCAGGAAATCGAAGCTGGTGATGAGCTTACTGAAGGTTCAGTAGATCCACATGATCTTCTTAGAATCAAGGGTGTAAAGGCAGTTCAGGATTACATTCTTCGCGAAGTACAGCGTGTTTATAGACTTCAGGGTGTTGAAATCAATGATAAGCACATTGAGGTTATCGTTCATCAGATGCTCAAGAGAATTCGTATCGAGGAGGCTGGTGAGACTGGATTTATGCCAGGTGCTCTGATAGACGTTCTCGACTTTGACGATATGAATGAAACTCTCAGTGCTAACGGTCAGGAGATTGCGACCGGTGAACAGGAGCTTCTTGGTATCACAAAGGCAGCTCTTGCTACTAACTCATGGATGTCAGCTGCTTCATTCCAGGAGACCACTAAGGTTCTTACTGATGCAGCTATCAAGGGTAAGGTAGATCCACTTATCGGTCTTAAGGAAAATGTTATTATTGGTAAGCTGATTCCAGCAGGTACTGGTATGAAGTGTTACAATAACATTCCACTTTCTACTGATAAGGATATGGATTCAAGCGATGAGGATATCGAGTCAACAGAAGATGAGACCTCAGAGGTTGTAAACGTAGACTAATAACAAAATATAGCTCTCTCTTCCTATATATAGGAGGGGAGAGCTTTTTTGTTGAAAATCTTCTTGACATGCCTGTTTTAAGGTCGTATAATAGCGAAGCATGCCTAAAAAGGGGTTTCCTTTTTGTGTGCATAAATAATATAGGAGGTAAAGAAGAATGCCAACATTTAACCAGTTAGTTAGAAAGGGACGTCAGACATCTGTTAAGAAGTCTACAGCACCAGCTCTTCAGAGAAGCTTTAACTCTCTTAAGAAGAAGCCTATAAACGCATCTGCTCCACAGAAGCGTGGTGTGTGCACAGCAGTTAAGACTGCTACCCCTAAGAAGCCTAACTCAGCTCTTCGTAAGATTTGCCGTGTTCGTTTGTCAAATGGTATTGAAGTAACTTCATACATTCCAGGTGAAGGACACAAACTTCAGGAGCATAGCGTTGTGTTGATTCGTGGCGGTCGTGTTAAGGATCTTCCTGGTACACGTTACCATGTAATCAGAGGTACTCTTGATACAGCCGGTGTTGCTAACCGTAAGCAGGCTCGTTCAAAGTACGGCGCAAAGAGACCAAAGGCAGGCAAGTAATTTGCCACAATGTTATTTCACATGATTTAGGTTAGTGTTGATTCTTTTTTATATAAAGAATTCGCGCGAACACTGCGATTCATGGTGAGTACCGTTGAGATAATCTATTGATTAAGGAGGGAAGTATCGTGCCACGTAAAGGACATACTCAAAAAAGAGACGTACTGGCAGATCCTATCTACAACAGCAAGGTTGTAACCAAGCTTGTCAACAACATCATGTTGGATGGTAAGAAGGGTGTAGCCCAGAAGATTGTATATGGAGCATTTGCTAAGGTAGAAGAAAAGACCGAAAAGCCAGCGCTTGAGGTTTTTGAAGCAGCTATGAATAATGTTATGCCTATCCTTGAGGTTAAGGCTAGACGTATCGGTGGAGCTACATATCAGGTACCTATCGAGGTTAGACCTGATCGTCGTCAGGCTCTTGGTTTAAGATGGCTTACAGCTTTCTCACGTACCCGTACTGAGAAGACTATGGAAGAGCGTCTTGCTAACGAGATTATGGACGCAGCTAACAATACCGGTTCAGCTGTAAAGAGAAAAGAAGAGATGCACAGAATGGCAGAGGCCAACAAGGCATTTGCACATTACAGATTCTAATAGGAGGAATTACTCATGGCAGAAGGAAGAGCATATCCACTTGAGCGTACCAGAAACATTGGTATTATGGCTCATATCGATGCTGGTAAGACCACAGCTACAGAGCGTATCCTCTATTACACTGGAGTAAACTATAAGATTGGTGATACCCACGAAGGTACTGCTACCATGGACTGGATGGAGCAGGAGCAGGAGAGAGGTATTACAATTACTTCAGCTGCTACCACATGTCACTGGACATTGCAGGAGCAGACAAAGCCAAAGGCAGGTGCTTTGGAGCATCGTATCAATATCATTGATACCCCAGGACACGTAGACTTTACCGTTGAGGTTGAGCGTTCACTTCGTGTACTTGATGGCGCCGTAGGTGTTTTCTGTGCTAAGGGTGGTGTTGAGCCACAGTCAGAAAACGTTTGGAGACAGGCAGACACTTATAACGTACCACGTATGGCATTTATTAATAAAATGGACATCCTTGGTGCTAACTTCTACGGAGCTGTTGAGCAGATTCGTACAAGACTTAAGAAGAATGCTATTTGTCTTCAGCTTCCAATCGGTAAGGAGGATGATTTCAAGGGAATCATCGATCTTTTCGAGATGAAGGCATATATTTATAATGATGAAAAGGGTGATGACATCACTGTTACAGATGATCTTGGAGATATGAAGGATGAGGCTGAGCTTTATCATACTGAACTTATCGAAAAGTGCTGTGAACTTGATGATGATCTCATGATGGCATATCTTGAGGGTGAGGAGCCTTCAGTAGATGAGCTTAAGGCAGCTCTTAGAAAGGCTACCTGTGAGTGCCGTGCTATTCCTGTTTGCTGCGGATCAGCTTACAGAAACAAGGGTGTTCAGAAGCTTCTTGATGCTATTCTTGAGTTTATGCCATCACCAGTAGATGTACCTAACATTAAGGGTGTTGACCTCGAGGGTAATGAGGTTGAGAGAAAGTCTTCAGATGCTGAGCCATTTGCAGCTTTGGCATTCAAGATTATGACTGACCCATTCGTAGGAAAGCTTGCTTTCATTCGTGTATATTCAGGTACACTTAATTCTGGTTCTTATGTACTTAACGCTACTAAGGACAAGAAGGAGCGTGTAGGACGTATCCTTCAGATGCATGCTAATAAGAGAGAAGAGCTTGATAAGGTTTACTCAGGTGATATCGCAGCTGCAGTTGGATTCAAGGTAACTACTACCGGTGATACCATCTGTGATGAGAATCATCCAGTTATTCTTGAGTCTATGGAATTCCCAGAGCCAGTTATCGAGCTTGCTATCGAGCCAAAGACTAAGGCTGGTCAGGGTAAGATGGGTGAGGCTCTTGCAAAGCTTGCAGAAGAAGATCCTACTTTCCGTGCTCATACTAACCAGGAAACTGGTCAGACTATCATCGCTGGTATGGGTGAGCTTCACCTTGAAATCATCGTTGATCGTCTTTTGAGAGAGTTTAAGGTAGAGGCTAACGTAGGTGCACCTCAGGTTGCTTACAAGGAGACCTTTACTAAGGCTATTGATCAGGAATACAAGTACGCTAAGCAGTCAGGTGGACGTGGACAGTACGGTCACTGTAAGGTTCGCTTCACTCCTATGGATCCTAACGGAGACAACCTCTTCGAGTTCAAGAACTCTGTAGTAGGTGGTGCTATTCCTAAGGAGTACATCCCAGCTGTTGGTGAGGGTATTGAAGAAGCAGCTAAGTCTGGTATCCTTTGCGGATTCCCAGTTCTTGGTGTAAGTGCTGATGGATACGATGGTTCATACCATGAAGTCGATTCATCAGAAATGGCCTTCCACATTGCAGGTTCAATGTGCTTTAAGGAGGCTATGGCTAAGGCAGCTCCTGTTC
Source organism: Lachnospiraceae bacterium (assembly GCA_045599565.1). Lineage (GTDB taxonomy): Bacteria > Bacillota > Clostridia > Lachnospirales > Lachnospiraceae > Pseudobutyrivibrio. The sequence goes on along the minus strand of JAZRWF010000042.1, from coordinate 2,206 downwards.
TGCTCGAGCCAGTTATGAAGGTTGAGGTTACTATGCCTGAGGAATACATGGGCGATGTAATCGGATCTCTTAACGCAAAGCGTGGTCAGATTCAGTCTATGGACGATCTTGGCGGCGGAAAGATCGTTAGAGCACTTGTTCCACTTGCAGAGATGTTTGGATACTCAACAGAGCTTCGTTCAAGCACTCAGGGTCGTGGTAACTACTCTATGTTCTTCGAGAAGTACGTTCCAGTTCCAAAGAACGTTCAGGACGCTATTATCTCTAAGCAGGGTAAGTAATTTGTAAAAAGTAAAAATTGGTTGAAAAACAGCGGTATTTCCTATATAATCGAAATACCGAGGTTTTTCGAACCGTAATTAGCCCATAGGGCATTTCTTTAAGGAGGAAATTTAAAATGGCAAAGGCTACATTCGAAAGAAGCAAACCACATGCAAACATTGGTACCATTGGCCACGTTGACCATGGTAAAACTACTCTTACTGCAGCTATCACAAAGGTTCTTGCAGAGAGAGTAGCAGGTAACGAAAAGGTTGATTTCGAGAATATCGATAAGGCTCCAGAAGAGAGAGAGCGTGGTATTACTATTTCTACCGCTCACGTTGAGTATCAGACCGAGAAGCGTCACTATGCACACGTTGACTGCCCAGGACATGCTGACTATGTAAAGAACATGATCACTGGTGCTGCACAGATGGATGGTGCTATCCTCGTTGTTGCTGCTACTGATGGTGTTATGGCTCAGACAAAGGAGCACATCCTTCTTTCTCGTCAGGTAGGTGTACCATACATCGTAGTATTCATGAACAAGTGCGATATGGTTGATGATGAAGAGCTTCTTGAGCTCGTTGAGATGGAGATCACCGAGCAGCTTGAGGAGTATGAGTTCAATGATTGCCCAATCGTTAAGGGTTCAGCTCTTAAGGCTCTTGAGGATCCAAACGGCGAGTGGGGCGACAAGATCATGGAGCTTATGGAGACAGTTGACTCTTACATTCCAGATCCAGAGCGTGATACAGATAAGCCATTCCTTATGCCTGTAGAGGATGTATTCACCATTACTGGTCGTGGTACCGTTGCTACCGGTCGTGTAGAGCGTGGTACTCTTCACCTTAATGATGAAGTTGAAATCGTTGGTGTTAAGGAAGATACTCAGAAGTCAGTTATTACTGGTATCGAGATGTTCCGTAAGCTTCTTCCAGAGGCTATGGCTGGTGATAACATTGGTGCCCTTCTTCGTGGTATCAACCGTGACCAGATCCAGCGTGGACAGGTTCTTGCTAAGCCAGGTACCGTAACATGCCACACCAAGTTCACCGCTCAGGTTTACGTTCTTAATAAGGACGAAGGTGGACGTCACACACCATTCTTCAATAACTATCGTCCACAGTTCTACTTCAGAACTACCGACGTTACTGGTGTATGTAACCTTCCAGCTGGCACAGAGATGTGCATGCCTGGCGATAACGTAGAGATGACCATCGAGCTCATCCACCCAATCGCTATGGAGCAGGGTCTTACTTTCGCTATCAGAGAGGGCGGAAGAACTGTAGGTTCTGGTAGAGTTGCTACAATCATCGAGTAATCCAGTAAAATCAAGGGTTTTCGGATTTTAGATTTGAGATTTGCAACAAATTTGCAACAAAATTGCAACTGAGTGGTGCCTAAATTTGCATGATAATGCAGAAATGGCATCGGACAGATCAATTTCATAAAGTTGTATTAATGGGCGCTTTCCTAGAAATAGGAAGGCGTCTTTTTTGCGTTATGGGAGCAATTTTGAAAGGAGAATCTTATGTGTAAAGTAGTCGCAGTTGCAAATCAAAAAGGTGGAGTTGGAAAGACCGTCACAAGTGTAAATCTTGGAATAGGACTTGCCAGAGAAGGTAAAAAGGTGTTGCTCATCGATGCAGATCCGCAGGGGTCACTAACTATTAGTCTTGGATTCCAGGAGCCAGATCAGATGGAGTATTCTCTTGCCACAGCCATGCTTAAGCTAATCAATGATGAGCCAGTAATGGTAAGTGAAGGAATTCTTCGTCATAAAGAGGGGGTTGATATCCTTCCAGGCAATATAGAGTTATCTGGTTTAGAGATTTCATTAATAGGAGTGATTAGCAGAGAGACTATTCTGAGACAGTATGTAAATAAAGCTAGAGAATTCTATGATTACATTATTATAGATTGCATGCCATCACTTGGAATG
>JAZRWF010000041.1:0-7238 GCA_045599565.1 Lachnospiraceae bacterium | reverse complement strand
AAGAAAGTAAATGCAGATGATGGAAAAGGAAGTAATGTAGTTGCGCGAAATGTAACGGGCAAATATGTATATGAAAATCGAAAAGCATTTGAATTCGAGGTGCGCCTATGATGACAGAATTAATGCTAGTAGAAGGCATGACAGATATACAGCTGATAAGTTATTATTTGCAAAATGTGTATGACTGGAAATATGAGAACAATAACAATCTTGGAAAGATTATAATAAGGTGACGAACGAAAAGTTCGCGATGTGTTTATTGAAGACGAAGTGTCTCATGATCTTCTATGAAAGAGAAAGAGTCGCAAAGGCTTCAAGTGACATGCAGATAGATGTTGTAAGCATAAGGCTATGCTGACACATGTTTGACTCGCAGGTTCTGTATGCAGTGACAGTTAGTGACATTTTTCTGATTTTGGGAAATGGAACTTATATAATCACAGATACATACAGTGACATAAGGCGTAAAAATGCAAAAACGCCGTCTCTACGATGAAATTTACTACGTCTGAAGTCATTGCTTTAATGATATGCGACGTAATCAAAGTCAAGACATAAAATATCCTTACATCTGAAAACCTAAGTAACTGTGAATATGACGTAAATAAGCAAAAGAATTGAAAAAAAGCAGTCTGAACAGGCTGCTTTTTTCTATGTCTTGCATGGAATATTTAATTTAGTCGGAACCCTTTGAATCTGATTAAGCCACCGCCTTCGAACATAAAATACAAAGAGTGAATTCCATCTGGAATGTCGACATCTACAGTGAAGGCTTCCCAGATATTAGAGCTGTCTACGCGAGTGCGTCCAACCTCAGGACCATCCCACTTTGTCTTTATGACAATGTCGCCATGAACGTAGCCGTGCAGCCATACAGTGATGGATTTTAGATCCTTACAGTCGAATTCCTTGAAGCCGAGCACTGCACCCGCACCAAAGTTTTCGATAAAGCCTTCGACCTCGTCACCGTCAGCACTGTCCTGAACGATTTTCATCTTAGTGATATCAGGGAAGATAACCTTATTTTCTGGGCTGTGTGCATTAGGTGCATCCGGATAGAACATGTGACAGGCGATGTATGCAGGGTAGTAGCCTTCTCCGCGCAGCGGACCGCCGTTTAGTCCGCAGCTGGAAAGCTCAGCCTGCTTAAAGTGACAGTCATCTGTCAAAGTAAGTGGCTCAGCGCATACCTGACGCGAATAAACTGTTCCGTTAGTATGCCTGTGGTAGAATATGTACCACTGTCCATTTATTTCAATGATACTTCCATGGTTATTCTGGCTGAATGCAGCCACTAAATCTGCTGGCTTGTAGGAATCTATTCCAAGGTCGGCGTTACTGATAAGTACGCCGCCATACTTAAAGCCCTCAAGAGGTTTATCAGAGACAGCATAGCAAAGCTCGTGCATCTCTATGGCTGAATAAACAAATACATACTTTCCATTTACTTTTCTGATGGAAGCAGCCTCGAAATATTCATGCCCCTCAAAGCCTGAGCCCTTAGAGTACTCACAGCCAGGAACTATAAATCTAGGTTCTTCTATAATGGTGAGCATATCCTTATCAAGAGCCATACCCATGGCTCCATGACGCTCCTTTCCACCTCTATAGCAAAAGCCTGTGTAAAGATATGTTATATCGCCCTCAGTCAGTACGCCTGGGTCGAACTGTGGCTCATCTCCCTCTCTGTCGCCTAAAAGAGTTCCATCCTTATAGTGTACAAAGCCATAGAATTTGAACTCGCCCGCTGGTGTGTCACATACTGCTACAGATACATTTCCCCTGCTTGAAAGCACATAGTATAAATAATATCTGCCGTCAGGTCCTACTGTAACATCAGGAGCATAGAGCATACCGCCGTTTCCGTCGTTTGGATCCTCGGTGCGCTTATAGATTACACCTTCGTATCTCCAGTTTCCAAGGTCATTTACATTTGCAGAGTAGCCCACATAGTCGCCCATGCAGTAGACATTTCCATTATAAAAATCATGTGAACCATATACATAGACTCTGTCGCCAAATACATATGGCTCGCCGTCTGGCACGAACTCCCAGCTAGGAAGATATGGGTTAAACGCCTGCTTTTTAGGTGCTCCATTCAGGTAGAAGGTTTTCATCTGCTCACGAAGGAAGCGCTTAAACTCGTGGTCGTCTTCACGTTTGGTCACTGGTCCCTCGGAAGTAAACTCCATCTCAAGGTTTAAAGTCTCATCATAAGGAAGCCACTCTGGCATCCTTTTTCCATCGCGGTCGCAGCCGTTAGGATTTCCTGTTTTAACAAAGTTTGCCCAGTAGTTTGACATTTGGCGTGCAAGATCATAGTGTCTACCTACATAAGGTCTGGTGCACTTGTGAATGGTGTCAAAGAAGAACCATAGGTCTACAGAATGGAAGGTGCCAGGGTTATCCTCACCTGGAATATCAGGATTAAATCTATAGTAATAGAAGTCACTGGCTGCGCCCTGCTTCTTTCTTTGTTCAAAGATCATCTTCACAGACATTTCAATGCCTGAAACCTCAGCGAAACGACCGTTTTTAGAAGCACGAGCCTGCGGATACTCCATAAAGATTTCACTGTCACAGCCAAATATCTGCGCAGCCTTTTTACTAAGCTCTTCCTCATCATTTGCTGTGATGGCATTTAAGAATTCATCTGCAGTATTACCAGCCATGATAGGTACATCCAAAATGTGGCCGACCATAGCGAGGTCTGTGGCACCATCCATTACGAACTGGTCATCCTTTATAGTGAAGAGTCTTCCGTGAGTCTTATTGAATTCATTGTATTTCTGATGTACAAAGAATTGGTCAAGCTTCCTGGCTTCCGCCAAAGTCTCCACTCCCAGCAGCTTAAAGAACTCTACGCCATAGCTCTCGGCATCCTTAAGAGACATTGGGTCAGGAAAGCCTGATTCTCTGTAAGGGCTTCCTATTACACCACTCATAACGATAGCCCTTTGGAAGAGACCTTCGTTCTTAAGGTTCGTCAGCTGTGCCATGACGGAGCCTCCACCTGCAGACTGACCGGCTATAGTGATATTATTAGGGTCACCGCCGAAGCATTCAATGTTTTCCTTAACCCATCTTGTGGCAGCCTGCTGGTCAAGATAACCAAAGTTCGTAGGTGCCTCTGGGTTTTCAGCTGTAATCTCAGGATGCGCCATAAAACCGAAAATGTTTAATCTGTAGTTTACAGAAACTACGATGATTCCGCGGCTAGCAAGCTTTTCTCCGTCAAATTCCATCTCAGAAGGATAGCCCCACTGAAGCCCGCCACCGAAATACCATACTAATACAGGCAGCTTTTCATCAGCAGTCTTAGCAGGCGTCCAGATATTTAGATAAAGATTATCTTCATCTATGGTGACACCAGAATCCACATGCCACTCTCTGCAGTATATGTCTGTTCCAAGACCTGGTCTGTCCTGAACAGATATAGGACCAAATTCAAACGCATTTAACACACCCTCCCATGGCTTAAGTGGCTGTGGCGCACGCCATCTGTTTTCGCCGACTGGTGGCGCTGCAAATGGTATGCCTTTAAATGATGTAACTCTAGGGTCACCAGCTGGTAAGCCCTTTATTCTTCCGTATTTTGTAGAAACCTCTCTTAGCATAGATGCCTCCTTTGTCAGTTGTAGGTCAATTATAGCACCTGTTTTATATGAAGGCTTTTCAAATACCACCACGGGATGGTTCGTTTGGACTATATTTTATTTTTTCTTAAGAAATTCTTAATGTGCCACGCACTTTTATCTTAATATATTTTTGGTTATAATCCTTTTCAGTAAGAATCTTACAAGAAGCTGCTATCTTTGGATTACCTCCCATTACTCCTTGGATAGTGGCGATGGGAGAAATAGATTATGAGAATTTTAATTGCAGATGATGATGCTAATATTTCTAAAGCAGTAGGTATATTTTTAGGAGCTCAGGGCTATAAGACATTTGCTGTGGCAAATGGAGAGGAAGCGCTCCTGGAAGTGAAAAAGGGTGATGTATCTCTGGTGCTTTTGGATATTATGATGCCAAAAATGGACGGCATAGAAGCTCTGGCTGCCATTCGCGAGTTCTCGCAGATACCTATCGTAATGCTGACTGCTAAATCAGAGGATGTGGACAAAGTACTTGGTCTTGGAATGGGTGCTGATGACTACATCACAAAGCCGTTTAACACTATGGAGCTTATCGCCAGAGTTAAGGCGCAGCTAAGACGCGCCAGCTGGGCGGAGGATAATGCGTCAAAGTCTGCTAAAAATGACGGTGGCAATGAGCTGACCATCGGAGAAATCACCATAGATTATTTGAAAAAGATGGTGAAAAAAAGTGGTGAAGTAATAGCACTTACCCCTAGAGAATATGATATTTTAAGGTTTCTGATGGAGAACAAAAATCAGGTGTTTTCTCCGAAGGAGATATACACAGCCATCTGGAAGGATGATTTGGTAAATGAAAATGCAGTGGCGGTGCATGTGCGTCACCTTCGCGAAAAAATAGAGATAAATCCATCGGAGCCACGGTATATCATAGTAAATTGGGGGCATGGGTATATGTTTAACGAATAGGAACTGTTCAAAGTATGATAAGATAACTAGTTACGTTACGTCATGCTTGCATGTAAGTAACTTGACTAGTTATCTTATCAATACCTGTGAAACAGGGACTTCGCATACATGAGAAATCTAGCACGCAGTGCGATAAAGATGCTTGCGAAGCTAGCTTCGATTTCGAATGTATGTGAAGTACTTTGAACAGTTCCTACGAATAGGAAGACTTATGAAAAAGATTAATGAAAAAAGCTGGCTGAGATATTTATTGATAGCCATTATAGTAGTGCTCTCATTCTTTGATGCACTAGCAGCATCTGCGATGCTGTTAAAGAACGATCTGGCAAAATTTTCAAGCGCAAGCTGGCCTAGAATAGAAGAGCAGGCATTTTTAGAAAGCGCGGATTATATCTGTATAAACAACTCTGACGGTTTATATTATGCGAATTCTGATGGTAAGTTTTACAGACTGGATACGATAGAAGTTTGCTGGACTGAGAATTTTAAGTATTCCCTAATAGATGAGGAAAGGGATGCAATAGAGAAAAATGGACATGTGAATGACACTGTTTATACGATTACATATGACTACTCGGTGACACCACTAGAAACGCACACTACCAGATTTGATTACAATGAAGTGGCCGGCGCATATGTTTGCAGTGCAGATAGGAGTGCGAAATTAAATACAAAGCTGTTTACGGTAAACGAATATCCAGCTATTGCTGTAGCTGATATAAGAGGAAAATACTTCTTTATAAAGTATCCTTCTATTAAAGGAGCCGGAACCTTCTATGTGTTTAAGGAAGAAAGCTTTGATCCCGAAGATGCTTCTAGCATAGAGGAATGGGAAAATACCATAGTAGTGCAGTATTATAATGATTTCTATACGACTAGAAACAGATTGGAAGAACATCAAACCAGGCAGGCGATATACAATAACCTGTCAAATGTTTACGGAAAAAATCCTGAGTACGTATTCTTTGCACTTTCAGGCATTATCATTCTTTTAGGATTATTTGTCCTATACAGTGTGGGACATAAGAAGGATTTTGACGGAATATATTTAACTGTCTGGGATAATGTGGCATGGTCAATACATGCTGCATTTATGGCAGGCATAATAGGCATCGCAGCACTTCCTGTTTTAATAATAGATGAGTTAAGTGGTTCAAACGAAATGCTTCGACTTATTATTGCTATATGTTTCACCTGTGCTATATCAGTACTGGCTTGTGGCTGGTTTTTGGAAACCACGATTGTTCGATTAAAGGCCAAATGCTTTTGGAGAACCACTGCGACAGGCTATCTTTTAAGACTTTTAAAAGAGCCTTGTAAAAAGCTGATTCACAGGATCATGGACTATCGACAGAATAAAAAAGACGGTCTTTTAGGTATTGATCGCCTGGCAAATGAAACCGCTGCCATAGCACGTGGTGAAATAGAAAATGTTAATCTTTCTACCATAAGTCCGCATTATAGATTTTTTGCTGAAAACATAAATACTCTGGCAGAGGGAAAGACTAGGGCTGTGGAAGAAATGCTGAAGTCTGAGAGAATGAGGGTAGAGCTGATAACAAATGTTTCGCACGACATAAAGACCCCTCTCACATCTATTATCAGCTATACAGAGCTTTTGTCTCAAAAGGATATCGAAGATGCGGAAGCTTTGGAATATTTGGAGATTATATCAGGACAGTCCAAACGACTTAAAACTTTGCTGGAGGATTTAATAGAGGCTTCCAAGGCATCCACTGGTGTCCTAAAGGTTAAGGCGGAGGAGCTTTTGGTAGATATTCTTTTAACTCAGATTCTTTGCGAATATGAGGATCAGATGAAGGCCAAGAAGCTTCAGGTTATTAGCAATCTGGGGTCGGATATAAGACCGGTTACGGCAGATGGAAAGCATTTGTCGCGTGTTCTTTACAATATATTTACCAATGTAACTAAGTATGCCCTGGAAGGAAGTCGTGTGTATGTAGATGTGGTGCAGACTGACAGGACTATCATCACTGTTAAAAACACCTCGGCCAGCCAGCTCAACATCTCTGCTGATGAGCTTAAGGAGCGCTTTATGCGAGGTGACAGCTCTCGCACTACAGAGGGCTCAGGACTGGGACTTGCCATAGCAGAAAGCCTGATGGAGCTAATGGGCGGAAAACTCGAGGTCTGCATAGACGGAGATTTATTTAAGGTTAGCTTAGTGCTGTAAGATACATTGAAATCCTACGTCTCGAAAGCCATTTTTAGAAATGAGAGACGTAGAGATTATAATGATTCTATTTGACTTGCCTATTGCGTACACTGATATGTATTATGGACACATTATAAACCACAGAGAGGTGTAGGCATGAGTACAAGTTTAGAACGTCCTTCAGAAATTAAAGGCAAGGAATACCAGTATGATTCATTTGACGATAATAAGGTTTTGCTGAATGCGAAAAAAGGGCTGCTTCCGGCTATGGGATGGAACAGTTGGAATGCGTTTGGAAGTGGAAATACGGAAGCTTTGACTAAGGCTATGGCAGAGCGCTTTATAGAGCTAGGACTTGATAAGCTGGGGTACAAGTATCTTATTCTGGATGACGGCTGCTATAAGTCAGAGCGTATAGATGGCTTGCTTTCTAATGATGAGGTAAAGTTTCCGTCAGGGTTTAGGGCGCTTGCGGACTATATCCATGGCAAGGGCTT
>JAZRWF010000040.1:0-5467 GCA_045599565.1 Lachnospiraceae bacterium | reverse complement strand
AATTTAAAAATATAATCACGGATTAACTTTTGCAAAGAGGCACATAAATGCTACACGAATATACCATATTACCATCAAATGAATATGTTAGAGCTATAGGTAGAACTGATTATAATGGAAAATATAGGCTTCTTGCACTGTCAGGAACAGCGGTAGAGTTTTCATACTTCGGAACTACCTGTAAAGTCGTCCTTTTGGGTGATTCTACTACGAAGCCTGGTGTGCAGGTGGTAAAGGATCAAGCCTATGTAGGTGTGTATGTGGATGGACACATGCAGATAAAGACCGTTATAAAGCAGCCTAGGGAAGAATTCTTTATATTGAGGGAAGACGAGGCAGGAGAACCTGCAGAGCATGTCATTAGAATAATAAAACTTTCCGAATCTGCCATGTCGAGTGTGGGTGTTGAGAGTATTACGGTTATGGCAGAGGCTGAGCCAAAGCCTACGGTGGCCCCTTCTAAAAAAATCGAGTTTATCGGGGATTCCATCACCTGCGGATATGGTGTGGAGATGGCTGACGAGTGGGTTCACTTTAATACCACCACCGAGAATGTGACGAAGGCTTATGGCTATCTGGCTGCCAAAGAGCTGGATTTAGATTACAGTATGGTATCCTTTAGCGGTCATGGACTGATTTCGGGTTTTACGCCAGACAGCTCTGTGATTAATGATAAGGAACTGGTGCCTCCTTATTATGAGAAGCTTGGCTATTCCTATAATACATTTGACGGCAGAAAGCTGCAGCAGGAGCCATGGGATTTTGCCAGGTGGCAGCCCGATGTAATAGTGATAAATCTGGGCACGAACGACCACAGCTACACTGGGGATGATAAAGAACGTATAGCGACCTATGAAAAGCTTTATGTCGATTTTCTGGGAATGGTGAGAAGGAATAATGCTTCTGCACATATTATCTGCGCACTTGGAATCATGGGGGATGAGCTTTATCCGGCAGTTGAGCGAGTGGTTAAAAAATACTCTGAATTGAGTGGTGATACCAATATTTCAGCGCTGCATTTGACGCCACAGGACGCGCTGACAAATGGTTATGGAGCGGACTATCATCCATCATCTGCCACTCAAAGGATAGCGGCAGCAGAACTGGTGGCAGAGCTAAAAAAATGGATTTGATTGGCTGCGAGGTTTACTTTCAGCTAGTGGTATGATATAAAGTAATTATTATAAAAAAACAAGGAGGCGAAGCATTTATGGACAGTTGTGACAGTCAGAGTCGAAGTACATATACGATGGATGTAGACTCGGTATGTCGCGGTTGAGTCTATAGAGTTTTGCGTGCATAGTAGGTCTTATTCCATCGTTATCTAACTCTTTCACAACAAAGGTTTGTGTAACAGGTTTGTTACGGTGGATTTTTTATGCTCATTTTTAGGGGCAGAAAGGAGACTTATTATGAGTAGGGAAGTTTTAAATGAACCAATCTATGTGCAGGAAATAGCCAGCATTATTACTACAGCCAGTTCGGACGAGGAGCTGCGTGAAAAATTAAGACACTATCATGAAAATGATATCGAACAGAGCTTAGAGTTTCTCTCGCAAGAAGATATAGATAGACTTTATAACGCCCTTGGTTCGGAGTGGATGTCTGAGATTTTGGCATACAGTGAGGACCCTACGGATCTGGTAGAGGATCTGGGTATCGACAAGCTGGCAGCTGTTATAAATGAGATGGATGCCGATGACGCTGTAGATATTCTGGAGGATATCGATGAAAGCGTTAAGGAACAGCTTCGTCCGATGCTGGATGAGGATGTAAAGACGGATATCCGTCTCATTAATTCCTATGAAGATGACGAGATTGGTAGTCTGATTACTACCAACTATATTTGTATAAAGAAGGGGCTTTCTGTTCGCCAGGCTATGCATGAGCTGGTGCAGCAGGCGGGTGAAAATGATAATATTGGAACCATTTATGTGGTAAATGATGATGAGACCTTTTGCGGAGCTATAGAGCTAAAGGATTTAATCATTGCCAGAGATGGTGTGGAGCTAGATACTCTTATAAGTACCTCATATCCGTATCTTTTGGACCATGAGAAAATAGCAGACAGCATCGAAAAGATAAAGGATTATTCAGAGGATTCCCTGCCTGTTTTAAATGAAGATAAGAAAATCATAGGCATTCTGACTGCTCAGGATGTAACAGAGGTCGTAGATGATGAGCTGGGTGATGATTATGCTAAGCTGGCAGGTCTGGCAGCTGAAGAAGACCTGAGGGAGACTACAGCACAGAGTATGAAGAAGCGTTTGCCGTGGCTTATCATTCTGCTGTTTCTTGGAATGGGCGTATCTACCGTGGTAGGTGCATTTGAAGGGGTAGTAGCTATTCTGCCTATCGTTATTTGCTTCCAGTCATTGATTCTTGATATGGCAGGAAACGTGGGAACACAGTCCCTTGCTGTGACGATTCGAGTGCTTATGGATGAGAATCTGAGTGCAAAGGATAAGGTTTTTCTTGTATTTAAGGAAGTGCGTGTGGGCTTTAGCAATGGTCTTTTGCTGGGCTTATTGGCACTAGGTTTTTTAGGCCTTTATATAGCATTGTTTAAGGGCTATGCACTTGGAACAGCCTTTTTGATCTCGGGCTGCGTGGGCGTTTCGCTTTTGCTTGCTATCATAATTTCAAGCCTGGTGGGAACTTTGGTGCCTATATTTTTTAATCGAATTCATGTGGATCCGGCGGTCGCATCAGGTCCACTCATCACCACTGTGAACGATTTAGTGGCTGTGGTGACCTATTATGGCTTGTCATGGATATTCTTAATAAATATAATGAGAATAGTTTAAATTTCGACGGGGATTCGGGGTATTATGAAAAAGCGAAAAAAGTTTTCTGCGGTATCTATCTTACATTATTATAAGCTGGTGTATAGAAGTATTTTCTTTATACTGGCTTTGGTTTGGTACATTTATAACCGTTATAACGATATCACAATAAATATCCGCGGCAAATTTGATCTCACCATAAACATGAACTGGGCGGTGTTCTTCGTCGGCATCATGTACACGGTGGAGATGATGCTTCGTTTATTCCCCTCTAAGCTAGAAAGCCCAGGCTGCCAGAAGCAGTTTAAAAGAAACTATAAGCCTACAGGTGATACGAACGTTGTGCTGCATGATAATCATGCAGTCGTTATAGTAGCGCTGATTTGGCTGGTGCTGAATGGTACCATAGGCGCTCTTTACATGACACATATAATAGATGAGGGCATTCTTTGGCTCGTGTGTCTGGCGTATGGAATCTGTGATATGGTGTGTATTTTATTCTTCTGTCCATTCCAGACATGGTTTCTAAAAAACAGATGCTGTGTTTCCTGCAGAATTTACAACTGGGATTTTGCCATGATGTTTACGCCACTTTTCTTTATACCGGGTGTGTTTACATGGACGCTTCTGGCTCTTGCGATGATAATTCTTATCAAGTGGGAGCTTACAGTGTGGCTGTATCCAGAGCGTTTTTCGGAAAACACGAATGCTTACATGGCCTGCGCGAACTGCAATGAAAAGCTCTGCGCACATAAGAAGCAGCTTAATTCGTTTAGAAAGCACATGGTAAAGTATGCCGATGATACAATAAAGAGAATATTGGGAAGGTAGTATGGAAAAGAAATATGTAATAGACACAGAAGAAAATAAGAAATATATGGACTCGCTTAGTCAGGAGCTGCTTGACTTTGGACATAGATTTCCTGCGCCATCTGGGGCTTCATACTATCTGGGCGATGATGGCAGCCCGTGGACTGACAGACCGAGAGAGTGCTGGATTACCTGCCGAATGGTGCATGTGTACAGCATTGGTAAAATGCAGGGGGTTAAGGGCGCAAATGAACTGGCAGCTGCAGGTGTGAAAGGCCTTTTGGGAGAGCTTAAGGATAACGAGGCAGGCGGCTGGTATGCAGGTGTGGACAAGGACGGCAAGGTACTTCCTAATAAGCAGTGCTACGCTCACGCCTTTGTTATTTTAGCTGGAACATCAGCTCTTTTAGCTGGAATCGAAGGTGCGAAGGAACTTTTAGATGAGGCGTTAAAGACCTATGACGAGAAGTTCTGGAACGAGAAGGAAGGCTTAGCTGCGGATACCTGGAATACAGAGTTTACTATACTGGATGACTATCGTGGATTGAATGCAAATATGCATACTGTAGAAGCCTTTTTGGCCGCAGCAGATACATTAGATAGCGATGTTTACAGAGTACGAGCAGGTCGAATTATAGACCGAGTGATTGGCTGGGCTAGGGATAATAATTATCGTATACCAGAGCATTTCTCTAAGGATTGGGTGCCTGATTTAGATTGCAATAAGGATAAGCCTGCAGACCCATTCAAGCCATTTGGCGCCACTCCAGGTCATGGTATCGAGTGGGCGAGGCTGATTACGCAGTGGGCGATGTCTTTCTACAAGGATGACTCAGAGAAAAGAGCGCCATATATAGAGGTAGCCTGCCAGTTGTATAATCGTGCTATCGAGGATACATGGAATAAGGACGGAGCACCGGGCATAGCCTACACGACAGATTGGGAAGGAAAGCCTGTCGTACATGACAGAATGCATTGGACTTTGGCGGAAGCCATAAATACATCGGCTGTTTTATACAGAGTGACCGGAGCATTGAAATATGCAGATGACTACGCTATGTTCTTAGAATATCTCGAGGACAAGGTTCACGATAAGGTAAATGGCTCATGGTTTCACCAGTTGGATCAGAACAATAACCCAATAGGAACAGTATGGCCAGGAAAATCGGATCTCTACCACGCGTTTCAGGCCACACTTATCCCATATAGTGATGTGGCGGTTTCGATTGGAAAGGCTGTGAGAGAGAAGTCTGTATGATTAGAGTGCTTAGGGGCTGCTGGGGCAACATGAATAAGGTCATCTTATCTGCTAAATACTTAGTGAGATAGGATGGCTTTTGTTTTGCATTTGAGTTCTTGGATTCCAGCTAACTGGGTACAAATTAAGACTTGCTGTAAAAAGGGCATTTGGGGATTAAACCGCCAAGGCACTTTTTGAGGAAATGTAACGGAAACCAATCGGAAATATATTGTATGTATTTCCGATACGAGGTATAATATTTCCGAAAGGAAGTGTTATTATGACCGATACAGGATATATTTCAACAAAAGAGGCTGGAGAACTATTAGGACTGACAACTAGAAGAGTGGTGGGATTGTGTAACAAAAATGCTTTTGATGGCGCCTTCCAGGAAGGTCGTGGATGGAAGATTCCCAAAGAGTCAGTGATAAAATACGGTGGGCTTTCGGGAAGAAACGATTCTGAAAACAGGATTCTGACATGTGCGGTAGGAAATACCTCATATATGGAAGTTGTTAAAAACAGCTACTATGTTGATAAGACACTTCTGATTCGTGACCTGATTGACGATCAGGCACCTGTAATACTCTTTACAAGGCCCAGAAGATTCGGTAAGACATTGGCTCTTGAC
>JAZRWF010000039.1:0-2542 GCA_045599565.1 Lachnospiraceae bacterium | reverse complement strand
CACTGCCAGGATGAGATGAAGAAGGCTGTAGAGGCTGGTTACTGGAACCTCTTCAGCTTCAATCCAGATCTCAAGAAGCAGGGTAAGAATCCATTCACCCTTACTTCTAAGGCTGGTGATTACAGCAAGTATCAGGATTTCCTTAACAATGAGGCTCGTTACAGCCGTCTTGTAAAGGCATTCCCAGAGCGTGCTGAGAGACTCTTCGCTGAGAACCAGGCAGCTGCTGAGGCTAGATATGATCACCTCAACAAGCTCACCACTCTCTATGGTGTAGAGGAATAATCAAATAAACGTCAGTTTTGAGGGCTTCCACATTTGTGGAAGCTCTTTTTTCGTCCGCAGTGACTCTCAAAAGCAGGTGGCGCTGTGGTGGGCAACTTTGACAAAATCTGATTATCAAAAAGCCTTGCATAAGGTGCTTTTGCACATAAGAGTGTATATAATTCCAAGCATATACAGCTATGGGAGGTTTTTATGGCTAAAACGGATTTTGCACCGCAGGACCCTACGAAGAAGGGCAGCTATTTTTACATAATGATGGATAAGGATATCCTTGGGGCACCACAGCCAGAGGGAGGTTTTATTCAGTTTATCTTCCAGGATGATAATCGTATGATCAATGCTGCGAAAATTGCAGGTGGCGTGGATGATGAGACTATTTTAGAAAAGCTAAAGACTACCGCAGGCTTCAGAGAGGTGGTAGATGCTATAGGTGTCAGTGTCTTTGAGAAAAAGGGCAAAGCAAAGGTGAAATTCGTTTATCAGATGTATGGAAATACTGATAAATACGTTAGCGGCACCAGCATTGAAAAGGAATTTGCTGCGAATGGTATAGAGGAAGTTATAAAGCTTGATTCTGTAAACTGGTCAGGCGATGATAACTGTCCGGGTCAGATTAGGTTTGAGTTTAATGAAAAGACTCAGGCTTCTGCCACTGTGAGGTTTTATTTAAAGGATGGCTATGAGGTGGACCCACCAGAGGTCGATGTGGCTGTAGATGAGAATAGCCCTGAATATAAGCTTATGATACTTAGATCACAGCTTAGCACTGGAAATACTGCCAGAATACAGAAGGCTATTAAAAGAGCTCAGAGCGGCGAGGATGTCACTTTAGCATATATTGGAGGCTCTATCACACAGGGTGCCGGAGCTATCCCTATAAATACGAACAGCTATGCATATAAGAGCTTTGTCAGCTTTAGAGATCTGTATGGCAAGGGAAACAATGTACATTTCGTAAAGGCTGGTGTGGGTGGAACTCCTTCAGAGCTTGGAATGGTGCGTTTCGAGAGAGATGTGCTACGCGATGGAAAGGTTTGTCCTGATGTTATCGTTATTGAATTTGCGGTAAATGACTATGATGATGAGACAGAGGGAGAATGCTTTGAGAGTTTAGTCAGAAAATGTCTGGCTTTGCCTAATAAACCAGCGGTTATTCTCTTATTTGCGGTATTTGCTAACGACTCGAATCTGCAGGAGAGACTGATTCCTATAGGAAAGAAGTATGAGCTTCCGATGATAAGTCTTAAGGATGCAGTTACAGATCAGTTTAAGCTTAAGAGCGGTATGGGCAGAGTTCTCTCGAAGAATCAGTTCTTCTATGATATCTATCATCCTAGTAATTTAGGTCATACCATTATGTCAGATTGTCTAAGTTACCTCTTTAAGGAGGTTTCTCATCAGGCACAGATGGAGGATCATAATACCCTAAAGGAAAAGCCTGTATATGGCAAGAGCTTCGAGGCAGTTAAGCTGATAGATAGAATTACTATTCCAAACGGAATTACTATAGATGAAGGTTCGTTTGATAAAAAGGATACTGTTCTTCAGTGCGTAGAGATGGATGATGTGCTGGATAAGGTACCTCAGTTCCCTAATAACTGGCTCTTTGATGGGTCTTCCTATGCTAAGGATTTTGAGATGACTCTCGAGTGCTCTAAGCTGCTTATAGTTATAAAGGATGAAGGAAACATAGAGTTCGGTGCGGTAGATATTTCTATCGATGGAAAGGTCGTTAGAAGTCTGAATGCTTTAGATGTGGGCTGGTGTCACTGTAATGCGAAGATTGTTCTTTGTGAGGATGAGGCAAAGCTTCACAAGGTTAAGGTTTCCATGGCAGAGGGTAACACTGAAAAGAAATTTACTATATTAGGATGGGCTTATGATGTTTAATTTAGTGACCAAAAATGAAAAGGCTACATTTATCCTTGAGGATAGTGCCTTTAGTGGTGTAAAGAAGATCGCCGCTAAGGTCATCGGTGATATTGAACTTATCACTGATGTCAAATTAACTATGGAAAATAATGAGGCTGCTGCTACTGGCAGCCGTATTTTAGTAGGAACCATAGATAAGAGTGAATATATAAAGGCACTCGAGGATAAGATAGAAGGTCTAAGTGGAATTCGCGGTAAGAGAGAGATTTATCTGTTTAAGCTTATCGAGGACGAGGGGAAATCCACCCTTCTTATCGCAGGAAGCGATAAGCGCGGAACCATATATGGACTGTTTCATCTGTCTGAGATTCTGGGTGTTTCTCCT
>JAZRWF010000038.1:0-38816 GCA_045599565.1 Lachnospiraceae bacterium | reverse complement strand
AAGTTTAGACACCTTAATTTTACCACATTTGGATGCTCTTTTTTCATTCACTTTATAGGTGAACTGCAATATTCAGTTAAAATATAGTAACTACGTGGCTTTCAGCCACTTTCACGGCACCGCCGTGAATAATCTAGGTTTGATTATAAGCTTTCTTCGAACTCCAGCAGAATCCTCTGCTGAAATTCCTGAAATGTCCAGCTTCCTAAACAAGATGGAAACCTTTAACCTTGACGAGTATATAAAGGTTATTCATTTCGACGAGCTAAAGGTTCCTACTGTCCCTTTCCATCTTCCAAACTCTAAGTATTACTATGGTGTCGAGGACATGCGAAAAGCGGAGCTGGATTTCCTAAAGGCAACTGTCCTTGGAAAGTCCATGGAAAATGTAACCATGTGCAGCTATATGCCAATGCAGGAGATGGCTGAAGATATGGATTTTGGCAAGAAGTGGATGTTTGGAATTGCCATGATGATTAAGAAAGGTCTGCACCTAAATGTCATCCATAATCTGGACAGACCTATAAATGAACTAATGCTGGGCTTCGAGGCCTGGATTCCAATCTATATGACTGGTCAGGTATCGCCTTTTTACATTCCAGATTACTCCAGCCAGATTTTCCATCAGATTAATTACTGCTCTGGAAGTGCAGCTCTTATGGGAGAATGCATAGATGGAGCCTACGAAGATGGTCGCTATTATGTAACTAATAATAAAACAGATCTTGCCTATTTTAGAAAAAAGACAGATAGCCTTCTCAAAACAGTCAAGCCTCTTATGGATGTATACACCGTGGCTGAGCGTGATAGATTTGATATTTTTTATAAAAAAAGTCACCTCGTCAAAGGTGACCGCAGAGTAATATCTGCTCTCCTGCCGGAATTTACCATTCCACAGGATATACTTGAAAGCTGTGTTTCAAAGCTTGATTCTACAAACAGGGATTCTATTTTGTCCTATGTAAAAAGAGCCGCCTCATTTGCTGAAGAAATCATGGAGGACAATCTTTACACCTATGAAATCTGTGAGCTGGACAAAGAAGCCTATGACGCTTCGCCTGTCACACTTTGTTTTCCAAATATTTTTTCTGATTTTGAGTATACGCTCAGCTATGAGGAATACAAGGCTCACCTGAAATCTACTCAGGAATATGCAGCTTCACATAAAAACTTTTTGCTTAACTATGTAGAAGCCATGCCATTTAGCAATATAAAAATCACGATTATTAAAGATAAGTATTTTGTCATAAGCAAGGCAAAGACCCCTAACATACATTTCGTGGTTTACCATAAAACTATGCTCCATGGCATGGAAAACTTTTACATAGCATACAAGGAGTAGCACGCTTATTTCAGCTTCCTTGCCAGTCTCCTCAAATCCTCGTGGAACACTTCGTTTTCATATAAAAGCGTCTCGTCATCGCCGCCGACTGCTCTTATGCCATCAGCCACGCAGCCAGCAAATGCCTTTGCTCCAGCATATTGAAGATGTGTGTGGTCATCCACTCCATCCCTGTACTTTGACTTTGGATACTCGCCAGCCTCCACCATGAGGAAAAGCGACTTTGCTCCCTCTGCGCCCAGCGCATTTGCATAATCTATAGAGCGCCCTGTCAAATCTATGAGCGCTACATCAGCTTCCTTAGCGTAGGCTATCATAGCCTTTCTGTACTTCTCAAAGCTTGAGTTAAATGTCTTAAACTTACCGGTATACGCATCCGAGCTCCACGAATATCTCACCACAGGCGTGATAAGAACAGGTATCGCACCCTTCTCCCTCGCGCCATCCACATACTGTGCCAACCAGGTCGGAAACTCATCTACAGGCACATAGCGCTCAGGCTTAGACTCTGTAGCATCATTATGTCCCCACTGTAAGAATAGATAGTCTCCTGGCTGAATCACATTAAGTATCTCATCCAGTCTACCCTGCTCTATATAAGACCTGCTCGATCTGCCGCCGATAGCGTGGTTTTCTACAGTCACCTTTTCTGTGTCATACACTCTGTAATGAGCATCCTTAGCACTGGTGCAGACTGACTCCTCCACCTCATCTGAAAAATAATCTGCCAGACACTCACCCCAGCCCGTCTGCGGTTCAAATGCATCTGCATAGGTCTGAACTGTCGAATCACTAGCCAAGTAAATAGTAGGCTTCGGTCCTAAGTCCTCCTCCACTACTTCCTTTTGCTCTATTGTCTGTGACACATTTGCACCTATCGCTAAAAAAGCGACCAGGACAATGAGCACCGCTGCGCTTAAATACTTTTTCATACTACTTAATAAACCTTTCCTAATCAAGATAATTACGTCTCTTTTTCTCATTTCAACCACCTAAGACGTAGCTTTTCTTTTGCCTTGCACTGAACTTACGTCTCTTTCAATGATTTAGCTCAAATCAGACGTAGCTTTTCTCTAAACTCATCTGATTCCTACGTCTAAAAACCTAAAAATAACACACCGAGACGTAGCCTAAGATTATTGTCGCCTAAACACTACGTCTCTATTCTCTAAGAATATCAAATCAGACGTAATCCATCAAATATACATGCAAAAAAGAATCTCTTCCGTCTACATACTGCTTTACTTTAGAACATTCGTTTGCTATAATAGCCTCGAGGATATTCCAAGACAAGCAAATAACCGCCCATCGTCCTAGAAAAACATGAGCGGTTACTTATAACTTAACATAATAATCAGGCGAACCGTCATAGGCAGCACCTTTTATGCACACATAATAACACGCTCTAAACGTTTTGTCAAAACTATTAGCTATTCACTATGATCAGAAAACACTACCGCGCCCTTATTAAAGAGGGCTTTGACGCAAAGGAGCTGGCATGTGCCAGCGAAGATAATATAAAAGTAGCCATAGCAGAAAAAAGGCTTCTCACAGCCGGCATGTACCAGCATGAGCGAATGCTGTTTTTATACCTAGAAGTATTAGATGAAAGCATAAAACCAGCTGACATTTTCCCAATCCTTGACGATGCCCTAGTTCCCTGGGTGGATATGCAAAGCATGGTGACCTGGAAAGAGATGAATCATATCTTCTATCATTCTATTCCTAAGTCAGAAGAAGACTGGGTAAGAGAGCCTGATAAAAAGCACTTTGGCCGCATAGCCTACCTCTTCCCTGAGAAGATTCACTCTTATGTTTACCACCATAAGGCTATAGTGGACGAGGGCTACCTGACAGGCGATAAGTATCAGTCCATCGCTTTACATGAAAATGTCTTGTTTTCTGTATACGAGGAGCCTATGATTAGAACTAATATCGCAGGAGATTTGACCAAGAAATCTGTGGCTATAGAAGGCTGGAAGGCCGTAGACCCAGAGAGTCACTTTGACCATGAGCTTTCGGGAGATATGAACTTTTTAATCATCCCAGAAATATTTTATATGACAAGGAGTAAAAACTAATATGTACACTATAAAGGATTTATATGACTTAAATGAGACCATCGCAGGTGAGGTGTTCGATGGCAAGACCTACCCTTGGGAGGTTCTTCCATGCATAGGCGACTTTATTAAAAAGCTTGGTCCTACACTTGACCCAAAGAAGTATGAATATCGCGGAGAGAACATCTGGGTAGCCAAGTCTGCTACAGTGTTTGAAAGTGCATATCTTCACGGTCCCCTCATCATAGATGAGGACGCGGAGATTCGCCACTGCGCATTCATAAGAGGAAATGCCATCGTTGGAAAAGGCGCTGTAGTTGGAAACTCTACAGAGCTTAAGAATGTAATTTTATTTAATAAGGTGCAGGTTCCTCATTATAACTACGTAGGTGATTCCATCCTCGGATTCAAATCGCACATGGGCGCTGGCAGCATCACCTCTAATGTAAAGTCAGATAAGACTCTCGTCGTAGTGAAATCTGGCGATGAGAAAATCGAAACCGGTCTTAAAAAGTTCGGTGCCATGCTGGGAGATAATGTAGAAATAGGCTGTGGCTCAGTTCTAAATCCTGGCACTGTCATCGGTCGCGAGAGTTCGGTATATCCTCTCTCCTCTGTCCGCGGTGAGATACCTTCCGGCAGCATCTATAAGAAAGCTGGCGAAGTGGCTACCAGAGTAGTTGACTAAATCAAAAGAGACAGGACTGCCAAAACAGTCCTGTCTCTTTTTCTATTCTACTTCTTATAAAACTCCCTCAGACTGTCTGCCCTCTTTCCTAGTGCATTCCAGTCGGCATACTTCGTCTTCACAAACTCTGTCTTATCCGATACGAACTTCGAAAGCTTTTCCATGTACTCAGCCTCTGTGATACTTCCATCAGCCACCTTTGCCAGTCCCATCTCCCAGCTAGCAGTAAGCTCAGTCTTAAGAAGCTGCGGTATGGACTGTGAAACTATGTCAGCTATCAGCTCACCCTTTAGTGTCGGTGTCACTATCTGGCTTTTCTTATTCAGTGCAAGATACTGATTCCTTACAAGCTTTGCTAGTACCTCAGCTCTGGTAGCAGAGGTTCCGATTCCAGAGCTTTTTATCGTAGCTCTAAGGTCTTCATCCTCTATGAGCTTTCCCGCATTTTCCATCGCAAGAATAAGTGAACCGGAGCTGTACCTCTTCGGAGGCGAAGTCTTACCCTGCTTGATCTCATATGAGCCCATAGTCATAGACTGACCCTTTTTAAGCTTATCGATAACAGCAGAAAGGTCTGCGCTGTTTTCCTCATCAGATGCCTTATCCTCATCCTCTGAAGCAGAACCATCTGAATTGGCTTCGCCGCCAGAAGCATTTGCTCCATCAGCATCAGAAGCCTTCTTCTTTATGAAGGTGTAATCCATCACCTTAAGATATCCCTGATCCTTCAGGCTCTTTCCAGTCGCAAAGAAATGCTCCTTCGTTCCTTCAGTGGAATCCACAGATATATCCAGGCTTACCTTTTCATATATGGCTGGCGGATAAAAAATAGCAAGAAAACGCCTTACTATAGTCTCATACACCTTAAGCTCGGTCGGCTTTAGTGTTCCAAGAGCAGATATGCCCTGACCCGTAGGAATAATAGCATAGTGATCCGTTATCTTTGAATCATCCGTGTACTGTGTCTTTGCTATATTCTTGTAAGATCCAGAAGCTAGAATTTCATCGCAAAAGCCTGCCACCATCTTTATGTTTTTTAGGCCTTTAATGTTCTTATCTATCTCCTTAGCTACTGCAGTAGACAGCACTCTGGCATCTGTTCTTGGATAGGTTACCAGCTTCTTCTCATAGAGCGTCTGTATAATCTGAAGAGTCTCATCAGGACTTATCTTAAACAGCTTTGTGCAGTGTCCCTGGATTTCAGCCAGGTTATATAAAAACGGTGCCTTCTTCGGCTCCTTCTTTTTCTCTACCTTTTCGATGATTCCACTATCCGGCAGGATAGAGATGAGCGCCTTTGCGTCCTCCTCCTTGTTGAATCCATTTTCCTTGTATAAAAGCGGTGACTCGAAATACTTTGAGCCTTCGACCGCCTTCCACTCCATGCCTATGGAAACATCGTCTATACCAGCCTTTCCCGTCACTCGGTAAAAAGGAGTCTCGACAAAGGCTCTGATTTCACGCTCGCGACGCACTATCATGCCCAGCACACAGGTCATCACGCGTCCTACATTTACAGAGGCACGCTCCTCACCCACGCAAGTCGCCAAGGATCTTCCCCACTTTATGGAAAGTGCTCTGGTGAAGTTTATTCCCATGAGGAAATCCTCTTTCGCGCGCAGATATGCGGCTGCTGACAGATTGTCATACTCAGAGATATCCTTCGCCTGAGCTATAGCACGCAGAAGCTCCTCCTCTGTCTGCGAGTCCGTCCAGACACGAAGCTGCTTTTTAGTGGCAGGCACCTTTGCCTCCTGCGCCACCAGGCGATAAATGTACTCTCCCTCTCGTCCTGCATCAGTACAGACATAGATGGTATCCACATCATCGCGATTCAAAAGGCGCGAAACTATATTAAACTGCTTTTGTGTATTCGGTAAAACCTTGTACCTGTACTCCTGTGGAAGAAAAGGGATAGTCTCCATCCTCCAGGATCTTAATGACTCATCATATTCCCAGAGGTCGGCTAAAGAAACAAGATGACCCACACACCAGGTTACAACTGATGCGGGGCCCTCTAAATAACCATCATGTGAAGACATGTCTTCCTTACGAACAGCAGCAAAAGCTTTGGCAACCGAAGGTTTCTCGGCTATAAATAAGCTCTTTCCCATGCTTTAAAGCTCCGTCATGTCTACTAGAATTACAGAATTATCTCGGCTTGCAAGTGCCTTAAGTCTAAGGTCAAATGCTGTAGCTGAGAAAAGATATGTTGCCTTTGGATTAACCTTTGCCTTTGCCGCAGAGGCAACCAGCTCCTCGTATGCACTGTAGTGCATCTCCTTTTCAGCGTAGTTACAAATTCCCACTACCGTCTGACGGTCGGTCGACTGACCTACCACGTCGATAGTGCTCTCCTTACCTACCCATGTACCGATATTGGTAAGCTTGATAGGAAGCTGACCCATCTTGTTGAGAAGAGTCAGATACTCACGACATACAAGTGAGAAGTATCTGCTTAGATAATCATCCAAGGTCTTTGCAATATATTTATCGTAAAACTCCTGCGGACTTAAGATAAAGAGATCCGAAAGATTAGGATAAATAAAGTTAAAATAGAAGTTTATATGAGGGTTAGAGATGCGATAAACACCCTTCTTCGCATTCTCCCAGCCACCGGTTTCAAAGCTCACTACCTTCTCGATTACATCAAATGCAGCGAGATTCTTCATGTAAACCGAAATCTTTGCACGGCTGTAGCCTGTATCGAGGAAAAGCTCCTGAAGCTTCTCATGACCAGATGCTATAGATGCAAGAATAGTATTGTAGCAGCTCACCTCACGAAGCTGAGCAGCTATAGAACGCTCCGCTTCTCTGTATAAATAGCCTGTAGGTGATAAGATATTATCTATGACATTATCCCTGATAGACTTACTTCCATCCCAATACTTTAAGTAGTCTGCCACACCGCCTACGATACCGTAGACGCTCACGCAGTCAGACACTGAGTAATTAGGAAAAGCTCGCACTACATCGAGGAATGATAAATCGTTAAGCTTTATCAGACCTGCGACAGCCTTTGGTGTAGACTCAAAGAGTGCTGCTATCTTCTCCTCATAGCCGGCTGAAGAACCAGCTAAAACGATAAGGACTGGACCATTATAGAGCTTCTTTTGCTTCAAATGCAAAACCGCCTCTAAAAATGCACCATCCTGCTCCAGTGCTTCATCTGCTTCGTCTAAAACAAGAATCAGCTTTGTGCCATCCTTTATTCTAAACTTTCTAAAGCACTCCTCAAAGCTTTCCTCTGAAAAACCTGGACCAAAGGATGTGGCTATCTCCTTCATGAGATATGAAAGCTGTAAGCTCTCAGAACATGCACGGCATCTGTAATAGAATACAGGATACTTTTCAGCTAAGTCCTTAAATAAGCCTTCCTTGTCTGCGCGGTCTCTACCATACAAAAGTACTATTTGGTTTCCTTCTGCCTGATAGTAGGTCTCTATTTGCTTGTATTCGACTGTATGTTTAATCAAAATAAGCTCCTAACACCTATTATTAGTCAATAGTCAACGAGTAACTAGCAAAAAATTACTTTGCAGCTATGTAGCCCTGTGCTACCAAAAGCTCTGCGCAAAGAACAGCACCGCCTGCTGCACCTCTTACGGTATTGTGTGAAAGACCTACGAACTTCCAGTCATAGATAGAATCCTCACGAATACGTCCTACTGAAACGCCCATTCCGTGCTCATAGTCCACATCGAGCTGAACCTGAGGTCTGTTGTCCTCCTCCATATACTGGATGAACTGTGAAGGTGCGCTTGGAAGCTTAAGCTCCTGTGGAACACCGCTGAAGTTCTTTAATGCCTCGATAAGCTGCTCCTTGGTAGGCTGCTTCTTAAACTTTACAAATACTGCAGCTGTGTGACCGTTGAGTACAGGCACACGGATACACTGACAGGTAATCTTAGGAGATGTAGCTGGAACGATCTCGCCCTTTGCATCATCTACGTGACCCCAGATACGAAGTGGCTCCTTCTCAGACTTTTCTTCCTCACCACCGATATATGGGATAATATTCTCTACCATCTCTGGCCAGTCCTTAAAGGTCTTACCAGCACCTGAGATAGCCTGATATGTGGTAGCTACTACCTCGTATGGCTCGAACTCCTTCCAAGCGGTAAGAACTGGAGCATAAGACTGGATAGAGCAGTTAGGCTTTACAGCTACGAAGCCTCTGGTGGTTCCAAGTCTCTTCTTCTGATACTCTATAACCTTCATGTGCTCTGGGTTAATCTCAGGCACTACCATTGGAACGTCTGGAGTCCATCTGTGAGCAGAGTTATTCGAAACTACAGGAGTCTCAGTCTTAGCATAAGCCTCCTCGATAGCCTTGATCTCGTCCTTTGTCATATCTACAGCAGAAAATACGAAATCTACCTCAGAAGCTACAGCCTCTACCTCATTTACATTCTTAACTACTATCTTCTTAACAGCCTCTGGCATAGGAGTGGTCATCTTCCATCTTGAGCCAACAGCCTCCTCGTATGTCATACCAGCAGAACGTGGGCTGGCTGCTATCACAGTCACCTCAAACCATGGATGGTTCTCAAGAAGAGATATAAATCTCTGTCCTACCATGCCAGTTCCACCTAAAATACCTACTTTTAACTTCTTATCGAGTGTCATGATGCTCATCCTCCTAGTCGAAAAAGTTCTATTTTTTAATTCTTATAAAT
The DNA here is from genome assembly GCA_045599565.1 of Lachnospiraceae bacterium. GTDB lineage: Bacteria > Bacillota > Clostridia > Lachnospirales > Lachnospiraceae > Pseudobutyrivibrio. The sequence goes on along the minus strand of JAZRWF010000038.1, from coordinate 30,047 downwards.
TTTTTTATTATTTTTCAAATAATTCTTTGGGAAACGCAAAACACCCTTCATCATATAGTGCCTTATTTTTGCTCAAAACAAGATATTGATATAATCAAGAATTAATATTTCCCCAAAAGTGAACGCATTATAACTGATTAATCCATTCTTTGCAACCCTTAATTTCTTCATTCATCGAAGAAATCGAAGGAGCGCCTATTGTAAGGCGTTTATTAACGCAGGTCTCCATAGAGATAGCATCGTAAACATCCTCATCGAAATGCTCATCTATGGCTCTAAGCTCATCTATAGTCAAATCATCTATCGCACATCTCTTTTCTATGCAGTAAAGCACGAGTCTTCCAATGATTCCATGCGCATCTCTGAAAGCTACTCCCTTACCCACGAGATAGTCTGCTGCATCTGTCGCATTTGTAAATCCACCTGAAGCAGAAGCCCTCATAACATTTTTATTAAAGGTGGTAGTCTTTAGCATGCCGGTAAACATCTCCAGGCAGTCCAGTACTGTATCCATAGCGTCAAATGCGAGCTCCTTATCCTCCTGCATGTCCTTATTGTAAGCAAGTGGAATACCCTTCATCGTGGTAAGAAGACTCATAAGCGCGCCATATACTCTTCCCGCCTTACCTCTGCAAAGCTCCGCTATATCTGGGTTTTTCTTCTGTGGCATGATAGAAGAACCAGTCGAATATGCATCATCGAGCTCGATAAAACGGTATTCGTTTGTATTCCAGATTATCATCTCCTCTGAAAATCTCGACAAATGCATCATAACGGTTGAAAGTGCTGCTAAAAACTCTATGAGATAATCTCTATCAGACACACCGTCCATAGAGTTAGCCATAGGCCCATAGAAGCCGAGCGCCTTTGCTGTCATCTGTCTGTCAAGAGGATAGGTGGTACCTGCTAAGGCACCGCTTCCCAAAGGACAGTAGTTCATGCGCTCCTTTATATCGCCCATTCTAAGATAATCGCGCTTAAACATCTCAAAATATGCACCCAAATGATGTGCTAAGGTAACAGGCTGTGCCTTCTGAAGGTGCGTAAAGCCTGGCATAATAGTCTCCTTATGCTCCTCCATAAGCTCTAAAATTACGTTTAAAAGCCCCTTTATGGCATCTTTCGTCGCATCCACCTGATCTCTGGTATAAAGACGCATATCAAGCGCCACCTGGTCATTTCTTGATCTTCCGGTGTGCAGCTTCTTTCCTGGCTGACCCACACGCTCAGTGAGAACTGCCTCCACGAAGCTGTGGATATCCTCATACTCTGAGGTAATCTCGATTTTACCGCTCTCCAAATCCGCTAAAATAGAATCAAGACCAGACTGAATCGCCTCATTGTCCTGCTTTGTGATTATTCCCTGTGCAGCCAGCATATTCGCATGAGCCTTTGAGCCCAAAATATCCTGTCTATAAAGTCTCTTGTCGAAATTTATAGACGCATTGAAATCGTAAACCGCCTGATCTGTAGACTTTTCGAAACGTCCACCCCATAATTGTGCCATTATTTATTCTCTCTTTCTCTTTTACTAAACACGCACCCACAGTAATCCTGCCTGTACATGCCATATTCCTTTGATATTTCGGTACTTCTCAAGTACCCATTATTCTTCTTAAAGTCACTAAAAAGCCACTTCACCTTGTACTGCTTTTCCAAGCCCAAGCCTATTTCATTCAAAAGACTGGCATTTTTAAGTGGACTTATCGACAAAGTCGTACAAAAATAGTCAAAGCCCATATCTGCAGCCAGCTTGGCTGTCTCTTCAAGTCTCAGCTTAAAGCACTCCGTGCATCTTGCCCCTCGCTCAGGCTCATTTTCCAGTCCCTTAGCTGCCTCATAAAAGCGGTCTTTATCGAAATCACCCTCTATAAAGCCAACAGGCAGCTTCGTCGGAAACTCATTTATAAACCTCTGCTGCTCCTTTACCCTCATGTAATACTCCTCATCCGGGTAAATGTTTGGATTATAGTAAAATACTGTAATCTCAAAGTACTGCGACAAGTACTCTATCACGTAGCTGGAGCATGGCGCACAGCAGCTGTGCAAAAGCAGCCTTTTACTGGTAGTTTCCGTAGTCAGCGTCTGAATAATCTGCTGCAGCATTTGCTGATAATTCTGTTTCATCATCCTTTTTCCAAATATAAAGCATTCCGCAGGCACTTAGGTAAACCACACCTGCCAAAACCATGAATACAAGGCAGCCAGCCAAAAAGCCTACTCCCACCTGTAAAAAGAAGCTTATAGCGTGCGCCCAAAGCGGCAGCTCGGCCAAAAAATATGCCAAGGCACTCACCAAAAACATCATCAAAAGCGCCACGATAATATTCACATTCAAAACCAGAATCGAAACTACTGACATAGCGATGAAAATGATGATAAAAATAAACAGATACGCTAATTCAAGCTTGTCAGTCTTTGTAAAATCAGACCATTTTTTTCTAGCATAGTTTCTGTCAACGGATAATGGTTGTTTTAACATACAGTCTCCTTCCTTTACTCTATATCAAACATCTTGCCTACCAGGTACTTACTGCCCACAGCTGACAAGTTGTTAAGATATATAACATCCGAAATATTCTTTTCGCTCACCAGCTGCTTAAGCGAGCCCGTGTAATAACGATAGTCCACTACATACACATACTCATAGTGATCTACCAAAAATGGAACAAATGCATTACCATACGACTCCTTGATGATTACGCAGGCTGAACCATCAGTAATCTGTGGATTATGTATAGTCGAAAACTTATTGTCGCCACCGATAAAGCTCGAATACTTAGTGCCGCCCTTATAGGTGCTCGGATCAGAAGCCACAGGCCACTCAAAGGTGTAATCCTTGTTATCTGTGATGGTCATCTTATTTACACCTCTTGGAATGTAAACAGTGACAGAGTCCTTATTCGCATACATCTCCTCAGACTGCGTCTCCTGATAGAATGTACCAAGGAATCCTGCGGATGTTTTCTGCTCAAAATAATCTAAAGGATGTGCTTCTACTCCCTTTACCTTACAGAACATCTCGTATGCGTAGTACGCACCGAGCGAAGTCCAATGGTGATCAGACCTGAAATAAATATACTCATCTCTATGAGCCATAAGTGTTCCATACACAGGTACCTGGCGAACCTTCTCATTCATGTAAGAAGATGCTGTCTCAATAGCCCACTTTTGAGAGGTACCGTTGATTTTAAGATTATCCGGGAAACAGATTTCACTGCTCTTTGGCACCATGATATCGTATACATTTGGCGCCCATTCTGTGGCTGAGTTTATAACATCTGCATACTGCGCCAAGGTCTTTTCATTACAGCCCACAGCCTCATAGCCCACACCATTTACCACTGCGATGTTGTTATAGTAGGTCACACCGCCCACTACCTTTATCTCGACAGTATTCTCTGGAAGACCAGCCATGATATCAAGGACATTTACCTTCTCCGTAGGCCGTTCAAACTGTGGAACCTCCACATCCTCCCTGGCTATCTTTATAAGATTCTTGTCAGTGGCGAGATTGTTAAGGTTATAAAGCACCAATACCTCATCCACCAGCTTATCTACTGCCAGCTGCTTAACATTTCCGCCATAATATCTTGGGTCGATCACAATGATGCGGTCATATTTTTCTGTCAAAAACGGTATAAAGGCATTCGCGTAGCTGTCCTTTATGACCATTATAACTCGCTCACTCCTGTCCTTCTCCCAATTAGTATTAGCCTCGGTGTACTCCTCGTACTCCTTGTCAGGGTCCAGATCATCCTCCCTTACTGGGATTTCGTGTGGCACGGTTATCTCGAGAAGACCATAGTTTCCACCCATGTAATACTGGTACTTATCCTTAGATGATAGAGCCTCCTCACTGTACATGGAACTCAGAGCCTTTCCATCTGCTTCTATAGTCATCCCCTGCGGATTCTTAACCACTACAGCTATCTCATCCTCTGCGCTATTTAGATTCAAAAGCTTTGAGTAAAGGGTTCCCTTGAAATCGTCAGCCACGACTATCTTCTGATATGTCGCTGTGCTTTCCTCACCTAAGCTGTTAAGGAAATCCTGATATGCCAGATAGGCTCCATCCACAGTCCAGTGATGATCTGTTTTAAAGAAAATCCCCTTATCTGCATTTGAAAGCAGGCTGTCAGAGACATCTAAATAATTAAAATCAGCAAATGTCTCCTTAAGAGCCTCAATACGGCCTGCCTGATCTATTCCAACTGCTCCTTCAGGCAAAAGGCTTGAAAGTACATATTCCTTTGTCGGAATAACCATCACACTACATGTCTTCGGCTCTCGCCAGGTACTCATGAAGTCAAGAAAATCATAGAGATAGCCTGCATTATCCGACAAGACCTTTTTATCTATATCGCCTTCTCTTTTTACCTCAAAGTCGTATCCATCTTTTCCGATGTAGGCTCCGCCTATCTCTTTTCTACCGCTGAGCATAAGAATCTCCGTCCTAAGCCCCATAAAAAAGTCTCTAAGCGGTGTCTGGTCAGAAAGATACTTTTCCAGGTCACTTTGCCAGATGCCTGACTTGACCGCCTCAAAAGAAATGGTAGGTTTCTTCGCCAAATATCTATTTTCATTTTCAGAATAGGTCTTTTTCGGTGTGAGTATAAACGCTGCTATGGAAACAGCCATAATGCCGAGAAAACCTATGGCACATATATATCTTTTCATTTCTAGAACCTAAAGTACAAAAATGGGTTGTAACTTCCGCCAACCAAGAATGCTATCGATAAAACAAACAAAACTATCATTATTATAAGCTTACATGCCTCGGGCATTTCGAATCGAATCCTGTTTCCAAAATGAGGCAGCTTATCCATGATTGCCTGCCAATTCAGGCATGCCAACGCACCTACTAAAAGCAATACACCGTATTCCTTTAAGAACCAAATATCTGTAGCACTAAAGAGATATTCACTGCCACCCATAAGTATTTTAAGATAGGTAAGAAGCTCCCCTAAATCTGTCACAGAAAAAATAGCCCAGCCTATTATCACCAGCACCATAGTAATGATGTGACAGAAAATCTTAGGAATAACCTCCAAAACCTTTCCCATGAATAGCTTTTCTATACAAAGAAGAACAGCGTAGTAAAGTCCCCATAGGACGAAGTTTACACTGGCTCCATGCCAAAGTCCTGTGAGTGACCAGACTATAAGCAGATTCAAAAGCTGTCTAGCCATTCCTCTTCTGTTTCCACCCAGGGGAATATAAACATATTTTCTGAACCATCCGCTTAAGGAAACGTGCCATCTTCTCCAAAAGTCAGTTATGCTGACAGCCTCGTACGGATGCAAAAAGTTTTCTGGAAAATGAAACCCTAGCATTCTACCCAAGCCTATAGCCATATCCGAATATCCGCTAAAGTCAAAGTATATCTGCAGCGTATAGGCAATGGCTGCTATCCAAGCGGAGGTCGTGCTCATGTCATATAGCCTCACCGTCTCAAAGACCTCTCCGACAGAGTTAGCTATGATAACCTTTTTAGCCAGACCAATCACAAAGCGATATGCACCATTTGAAAAATCTATCCACGAAAAGGTCCTGTCATCCAGCTCATCAGCCACAGTCTCGTACTGGACTATAGGTCCTGCTATCAGCTGAGGGAACATCGTCAGGTATGCACCAAAGTTTATGATATTCCTCTGCGGAAGCACCTCGCCAGTAAAAACATCTATCGTGTAGGAAAGAGCCTGGAAGGTATAGAATGAGATTCCTATAGGAAGTGCTATATGAAGTAAGTCAAAGCTCGTACCTGTGACTGCATTTACTATAGAAATAGCAAAATCGGTATACTTAAATAACCCAAGTGCGCCTAGGTTTAAAAGTATATTTAAAAGCATCAGCACCTTGCTATTGCTTACCGACAGGATAAGTCCAAATACATAGTTTATAACAATAGAAGCTACCATGATCACGACATAGACTGGCTCACCCCAGGCATAGAAAATAAGGGATGCCAACAGCAATATTGCATTCCTAAATCTAGCCGGGCAAATATAATATGCCACTAAAAATATTGGCAAAAAAAGAAGTAAAAAAACAAAACTTGAAAATACCATTTAAAATACCTGCTGCATTATCTCTTTAGCCTTATCTAAATCGTTAGAGATAACAAGACCCGTGAAATTATTCTGGGTTACTATCAGTGCCTCAGCGGCCCTCTTTGCCTCCAGTGGAATATACTTTACGAAGGCTTCCTCCTGTTCCTTAGCAAAGGCTTTTAGGTTCTCCTCCTGTTCGTTGGCAATATCAGAATTCTGACATTCAAATATAGCCACCATATCTACAGTAGCACCACTACCCATGTAAAGTGCACCGCATGCACCCTCTATTGTCTCGATAAATTTGCCTACCTTATCATCATCCACCTTTGTCAGCGTGTCATTAAAGCTAAGCGACTCCACCAGCTGCGAGGCCACGTCTATAGCTCCCGGACAGCAGGCAGATGCATCATATTCCGGCGTTTTAATCTTATTTGTATTTATGACATTTTTATCTATATAGCCCTCGAAACTGACATTCCCTTCATTTTTCATAGTCAGCTGAAAGTCAGTGTCCACTTTCCCACAGCCCGAAAGCAGCGAACATGCCAAAAAAAGTGACATTATTTTCCTTGTTTTTATATTCATAAGATTCATCCTATTATATCTCGATTTAACATATTTATACATAGTTCATGATAGCCTTTAAATTTAGCTTTGTCAACATACCACATCTTGACATTTACCCCCTCTTGTATTACCATAATTAGGTCTTGCTTCCTTGGCTCAGTTGGTAGAGCAATTCATTCGTAATGAATAGGTCGCCGGTTCGAGTCCGGCAGGGAGCTGATATTATAAAACCCCGGCACTTTTGTGCCGGGGTTTTGTTTTGGAAACTATGACTTCTTAACTTTAACTGCTAAACACTTTCCATTATAATCTGCAGTTCCTCTGATAACACTCATCATGTTAGTAATACGCTGTGGAACATCTCCCATCTTGCCTTCGAATAATACCTCTCCAGCCTCACTCAAAATCTTAATCTCATTCTCAATGTCAAAGTTTTCCAAAAATGTAAATAATTTACTCATCTCTTCTTCTTCCATTTCCGTCACCTCCAACCTATTATTGGTGACTATTTTACCACAACGCATTTTTCGTTTCAATCAACTGCAAGTATAATATCAAGCAGCTTCCTTTCTTTAGAATAATAATAAGCATGATCGCTAAGACGCTCCTCTGGCAGCACTGCCTCAGCATTTACTGACATGACCAGATTATTTGCCTCAGCCATGCCACTGACCATAGCAGCGCCCACCACTATCACCTCATGGACAGAGCTTGGAAAAATGACTAGGTCATCACTAAAGAACTGTGCCAGTTCATCTAGCTTATCAGTACAAAGCATAGAAATCGCTCCATATCTGCCTGGCTTGTTTGTCATAACCATCGGCATGCACCTTAAGTATTCCTCCTGCGAAAAAAGGATATCCAGACTTTCATCCCCTGTCATTTTCATAAGGAACTCGTCCATAGGAGCAGACACTATGCCAATCCTTTTTGTATTGGCCATAGCCAGCTCATATAGCTCCTTCACACTTGTATTCCACGCCTTTAGCATATCATTCGTGACAGTTATGGATGCGTTGTTTCCGAACATTTCCATGGAATAGCTAAATACCACAGCTAAATCCATCACAGGAAGATATGGCACCTTCTCCAGTCTCTTCCTATTAATATCGCGATTTAAAAGCCTGGCGACAATATTAGGCTTAGCCTTCTCAAAGTCCTCCACAAAATCTAAATCAAATTCTTCCTCTGGCTTCTGGGATTTGTAGATAGAACTGATGTCCTGCGCTATCTGAAGCATACTCGCCTGCCCACTGTTATAGGCATCCAGGTATTTTTCCAGATAAATCATAGGAGTCATATTTACACCTGGCTCCCTTATAACGCAAGCTCGCAATGAGACATCGTTATCCTTGATAATAGAATCAAACTGAACTGTAACTTCTGCATCGAAGTTCTTCTTTATTTCGTCACTGATCTGTGACTCGAATTCTGTAATTGTCATAAGCACCTCTTAGGCGCCTTGTTTTGGGTAAGCTATACTTTACCACATCCTCCCTCCCCTTTCAACCCCTCTTTCAAGTCTCTTTCAAGTCCTCTTTCAAGTCCTCCCTCCCCTCCACGCTTCCTCTAGCCCTGTCTCGTGGTCTTAATAAGCTACTTGGGCTGCCAAGACCAAAATCACATCCTTTTTGGTCTTAATATCACCTTTGCTATACACAAGACCACAAACCAGCACATTTGTTCACAATTTCTTCACAAAAGCACTAAAAATGGCAGTTTTTTGGTCTTGCCAACGCATTTGCACTATTAAGACCAACGCCGTAGCTAAGGCAACGCTCTGTAACACACGTCAAATGCAGCCACAGTGCCGCACGCTTCGTGGGACACGTATTGCAATAAAAAAGTGTCTGGTCAGTGATTACACCGACCAGACACCTTAGAATACAAATTCAAATTACATAATCTTTCTGAACAATGCCTTAAAGTCATCGATAGAAGCTTCCTTTGGATTACCAGGAGCACAAGCATCAGCTGCAGCTGACTCTGCTAAGAACTGGAGATCCTCTTCCTTAATAGCCTCAAGCTTAGTAGGAATTCCTACATCTACAGAAAGCTTCTGAACTGCATCGATAGCAGCCTTTCTGAACTCATCCTGACTCATCTTGTCTACACCCTCTACTCCCATAGCGATAGCGATGTTCTTATACTTTTCACCAGTGCACTCAGCATTATACTCCATAACGATAGGAAGCATCATAGCACAAGCTACACCATGTGGTGTATCATAGCAAGCACCTAAGGTGTGAGCCATAGAGTGAGCGATTCCAAGTCCTACATTAGAGAAGCCCATTCCAGCAATGTACTGTCCAAGAGCCATTCCCTCGCGACCAGCTGGCTCATTGTTAACAGCAGCACGAAGGCTCTTAGCGATGATTTCGATAGCCTTAAGATGGAACATATCGGTCATCTCCCATGCAGCCTTAGTAGTGTAACCCTCGATAGCGTGGGTAAGTGCATCCATACCTGTAGATGCTGTAAGTCCCTTTGGCATAGAAGACATCATATCTGAATCAACTACTGCTACGATAGGCATATCATGTGGATCCACACAAACAAACTTACGCTTCTTCTCAACATCGGTAATAACATAGTTAATAGTAACCTCTGCAGCTGTACCTGCTGTAGTAGGAACAGCGATGATAGGAAGACAAGGCTTCTTAGTAGGTGCCACACCCTCAAGTGATCTAACATCAGCAAACTCAGGATTCGTGATGATAATACCGATAGCCTTAGCAGTATCCATAGAAGAACCACCACCGATGGCTATAATATAATCTGCTCCAGCCTTCTTACAAGCCTCTACACCTGACTGAACATTTTCAATAGTAGGATTAGCCTTAATATTAGAGTATATTTCATAAGCCAAACCTTCCTTGTCAAGCATATCTGTAACCTTAGTAGTTACACCGAACTTGATAAGATCTGGATCTGAACAAACAAGAGCTTTCTTATAGCCTGCACTCTTTGCCTCATTAACTATCTCAGTGATAGCTCCAGCTCCATGATACGAGGTCTGATTCAACATAATACGATTTGCCATTTTTTCTCCTCCTAGTAATACATTTTGCGCTTGACATTAGTAAATATTCACAAAAAATTAAATGTCAGCAGTAAACCCATGTACAAATATAACATAAAATACAAAAAAAAGGAAGTACATCAAGCATACTTCCTTGAAATATTTGCACAGATTTACACAGCAGACGACACAGCTTTAGCCAACGAACTGCCATACCTCTGTCTCTTTTGTGATGCCGATAGATCTAAAGTACTCATGCACATCTTCAAGTGCTTTATGAAATACTTCGTAGGCCAGAAGACCTTTTTCAAACTCTGCGATCGCCTCATCGCGGCGTGCTGATTCATTATAAAAATAACAGCTTAATAGCATATTATGAAGATCCTCATGTGCCTTGACTACATTTTTATATGCATCACTCGCTAAAAAGGCCGGATCAGTCTGAGCGTATATCCACTTACCAAACTTGCAATCCTTGATATTATTAACCTGTGTAATCTTTAAGCTTTCAAAACCTACGATATGATTAAACAAGCGCCAGGTCAGCGTCAAATGATCCGTATCAAAAACCTTAAGTCTGTCATGCAAAAGCGGCCACGAATTCTTCCTATACATATCATTTCGTGCTTCATCTATATCACGGCTGATTCGATACAACTGCTTTCCCGTGCTAAGACACGCATTATAAAGATTATCATAGTTACCTGTGATAGAGTCTACACAGTCCAAAAAATGCCCTGCACTAATTCTCTGCGTATCCAAAAGCTTAAACATAGTGTTTATGTTATTCGAGATAGTCTTTATTCTTGGAAGCATAAAGCTCATAGAAACATCCGAGCTCTTTAGTACCGGGAGCGCCTCCTTAACAGCAGCCATATAATCTTCACTGCTGGCATTAGAATCCTCCGATAGATTTTCAAATATGCGAATAATCTCCTCTTCATCCTCAGCAAATGCATCCACAGTATTTTTTATCTGCTTAACAAGCGCAAGTGCTTCCACTCCAGCATCTGAACACTGGGTAAGGTTATTACCCAATCTCTCTCTGGCAGATGCCAAATCAGCGATAGGCTCACGCTGACTCTCGATAGCATCCAACATGGACCTGGCAGAAGTATTCACCGCTATTCTGCTCTGTGCATCATTAATTCGAACTAAAAAGTAGTTATTCCTCTGCATAATAGCATCAAGCATCGAATTAATCTTATTTGCTATCGATGGATCTTCAAACTCTTCTGCTTTAGCGTAAGCAAAGTTATCTCCTGCTACAGCTTCTATATAATCTAGAACTTTTTCAAGATCACTATTCTGACTCATGACACCCACCTTCTTACCAGTTCTTTACTATTTCCTCACAGACATCTACATCTATATCTGCCACAGCATTTTCAAGCTTCTCAAAGCTCTCCTTTTTATCGTCTGGAAGTGCAAAAGCACTCATTTCCTCTATGACATTTCCCATCTCTACGATATCTAAATTATCTATCGCCTCTAACATTCGATCAAAGAAAGCCTTTAGCTCATCATCAGAAATCATAGGTTTATCGGTATCTTCTGCTTTTTCTTCGAAGTAAGGAGCCAACAAGGTAGCATAACTTCTATACTTATTCACCATATCCATGGTAAACTTATCCATCAAAGCAGTATCCCTGGCATTTCCTGCCGCTTCCATATCAGCAGCCACCTTGGAAAGTGTCTCAGCACCTATCTGCTTAGAAGCACTCTTAAGTGCATGAACCTCTATGACATAATTAGGCCAGTCCTTATTATTATAATACTGCTCTATTAGGTCGGCCTTAGAAGTGATAACTCTGTAATAGTCCTTACATACCTTCCAGAATAGCTTAGGTGAGCCCAGAAGACTAAGTGCACTCTCAAGATTTAAATCACCTATCTTATCCGGTACTGACATTGTATCAGAGGAAGTCTCTTTATTCTTATCACTTTCAGCCTTCTCTTCCCCAGATGCTTTCTGTATTTTCTCTGGTGGCAGCCACTGTCGAACCTTATTTATTAGCACCTTTACTTCTATAGGCTTCGCGATAAAGTCATTCATTCCCTCCGCTAAGAATACCTCCTTCATTCCACTGACAGCATTAGCAGTGAGGGCTATAATCGGAGTCTCATTACATTCTGGATGCAAACGACGAATAACTCTGGTGGTTTCAACACCATCCATCTGAGGCATCATATGATCCATGAATATGATATCATAGCGAGTCTCTTCGATCTTTTTAAGTGCATCCATACCAGACTGCGCTGTGTGAACCTTCATATTAAGCGGATCCAAAAGTCCCTCTGCTACAGTGAGGTTTACTGGGTTATCATCTACGATAAGAACTGTAGCATCAGGAGCCACAAAGCTGCTCTCTGACTCATTAGCTACCAGACCACCAAAGTTCACATTCTCACTTTCAAGTATAGCCGCCAGATTTAGTACTGAAAGAGGCTTCTTCATTATCTGGAGATATGGAAGGTGATTCCACTGACGAACATCAGCAAATGCATCTGCTAAAAGAATAGCATGAACATTAGGATATTCATCCACATTTACATGGCTCATAACCTCTTCGCTGAATATAGACTGTTCTACCAGGATATATGTTTCCTTATCCTTATTCATATTTAGCCATGAATCTACGCTTGACTTTGGATTTTCTGAGCCAGTCATTACGTCTGTTCTGACTCCAAGCTTAGCTGCATCAGAACAGAAATCCTCCTGAACATCCTCTCTTCCGAAAAATCCAGCTATCACATACTTATCCGGATGATCAAGCTTTATAGAAGGTCTCTTTTCAGCTATCCTCTGAGGAATCTCGAAGTGGAAGGTACTACCCACCTCATACTCGCTCTCAACACCGATAGTACCACCCATCATACTGATGAAATTCTTGGATATAGCCAGGCCTAAACCTGTGCCCTCCACATTTCTATTTCTTTTAGAGTCAACCTGCTGGAAGCTGTTAAAGAGCTTTCCAAGATCTTCCTTCTTTATACCTATACCAGTATCATTTATAGCCACCTTTAGCATTACATTATCATCATCTATCTGCTCATATCTGGCTACTAGCTGTACATGTCCATGATTAGTAAACTTCGTGGCATTGTTCGCAAGGTTAATGATAATCTGTCTAATTCTAAGATCATCACCGATAAGTGTATGTGGAATATTAGGGTCTATATCCAAAAGAAGCTCCACATCCTTATCTGTAAGTCTGGTCATAACTATAGAAGCCACGTCATTAAACAAACTAAGTGGCTCATACTCAACAGGTGAAAGCTCCATCTTGCCGGACTCTATCTTAGAATAGTCCAGTATATCATTTATAATATTAAGAAGCGCTCTACCTGACGACTTTATCTGATTTATATAATCTCTGGCAGCTGGGCTCATCTCTTCGCGAAGTGCCATCTCCGCCATACCTATAACCGCATTCATAGGCGTACGGATCTCATGGCTCATATTAGCCAAAAAGTCCGTCTTCATACTAGAGGTGCGTTCGAGCTCTACAGCAGCTGTCTTTGCCAAATACTTACCATAAGCTATATCAGAAAGAACACCTGAAATGGTCTCTAGGAAACTAGCAGCTCTATCTATCTCAGCCTTTGGATGAATAGTTACCTTTTGAGCAGCTTCCCAGAAAAGGTCAGGATCCACCCCAAGTTCCAAAGCCGTTTCCTTAATCTTATCCTCCTGAGGTGCTTTGGTAAGCACCTGACCACCGATGAAGCTTCCTATGCGCTTTCCATCAGCCATAATAGGCGCTGCGAAATCGATAAGTCCAGAATGACAGTAATACGTAGAAGCCTTTCCAAGAGCCAGTGCCTGCTCTGAGCCAAACTTATCACACTGCTCACAAAGTCTTTTTCCCAGAGGAGTGCATCTCGTATACTTCATGCAGTAATCAGTAAATGCGGAACCATCTGTAACCGCTGTACCATTTTCGTCAGTCGTAAGCGCAGCCATGCCTGTCATAGCAGAGAACGCATCCTGAATTCGCTGCAGTGTATCTCGATCTACCAGGTCTAAAAGTTTAAGTTCTGATTGATTATCACTCATATTTTAACCCCAACACCCTATACCATGAACTAACCAATGAATCTTTCAATATTTCCAAGCAGCTTTTCCTTATCTACAGGCTTAAGCAAGTATCCCTGTGGTTTGAGCAAAAGAGCAGTCTTTATCTTGTCCTTATCCGTAGTTCCAGTTAAGAACAGAACCGGTACACCCTCTATAAGTCCAAGCTCACGAAGCTTAGTAAGTACCTGCGGTCCATTTTCATCTGGCATCTCATAGTCCAAAAGGATAAGATCTGTCTTCTTTTTCTCTAAGAATCTGTATGCCAGCTTTCCATTTATCGCGGTAGCTATCTCATAATTCTCATACAGATATTCCTTAATAAGATTCAACTGTCTAGGGTCATCATCTATGACAAGCACATGCTTGCGTCTGTTCTCCTCAGCCTTCTTCGCAAGAGCCTCCTGAATACGCTTAGTCTCCTCCTCTATTTCAGCCAGCTGAGTCAGATAATCTATTATCTCCTCCTTTATTCTTTCGGCTGTAATAGGCTTTTCGATGATCAGTTCAGCTATAGCTCCCGTTCTAGCCTGCATATCCTCACACTCTTCATGTGAGCCTATTATACAAACAGGCACGTTTTCTCTTGAAAGCTGTCGTTTATATTCACAAAGACGCTTTATGTCATCATTAGATTCATTATGAATACAGTATACAAATATATCAGGCTGATACATCGTCAGATGATTAACCATATCCTTATATCTCAAGGAAGTGGTAACCATATCCATATCTGGACCTAAAATATGGTCAAAAAACTCATCTATTATCAGATTATTAGTTCCTGTAATTAAAAGCTTATACCCCATTAAAAACCCTTTCCGACTATCGTCTGGCTATATATTTTTCTCTCTATAATATATCGGTATGTTATATCAAATCCTTAGCCGCTGCCAGCGCCGCCTCTGTAATCGTGTCTCCTGATAGCATACGAGCCACTTCTCTTAACGACTCAGCCGAATCAAGCGGCTTTATACCACTGATAGTCCGCTCATCTACCACTGATTTTTCTATCAGAAAATGAGCATCCGCCTTGGCCGCTATCTGCGGCAAATGAGTGATACAAATAATCTGTGAAGCCTTAGATATAGCCTTCAGCTTCGTGGCAACAGCTGTCGCAGTCCTTCCTGAAATACCGGCATCTATTTCATCAAAGAAGATAGTATTTATACCGTCACTTCCAGCGAATACCGTCTTGAGTGCCAACATAATTCGAGAAAGCTCACCGCCTGATGCCGACGTTCTAACAGGAGACATGCTCTGCCCCACATTCGTAGCTATCATAAACTCTATGTCATCCCAGCCATTGGCCTTCACATGCTCAGCCTCAGCAAAGGCCACATCGAACCTGGCATCCAAAAAATTCAAATCCTTTAAAGATTCGCTCATAGCTGATGCGAACGAGGCCGCCGCTTTTTTTCTTCTTTCTCTAAGTTCTGATGCTTTAGTCTCCATAGTAGACTTCGCCATATTCATCTTATCTAAAAGTCCTTCGACAAATGCATCATAATCCAAAAGTATCTTTTTTCTTTCTATTCTTTCATCCAGAGATTTCAAACAGTTCTCAATAGAATTTCCATACTTCGACTTCAGTCTGTTTAGTTCATTCACCCTATCGGTGACATAGACCATTCGCTCTTCGTCTACATCCAGATTTTTAACATATGAATTCAGATCATGTAACACATCTGAACAAAGGCTATCCAAATCAGCCATAGACGCCGCTATATCAGAAAGCGAATCATCCAGTGAAGCTGCCCCTTGAATAGAAAAAATATTTCGACCAATTCCATCAGATGCACTTTCCACAGCCAAAAGCGCATCTGACAAAGCAGATTTTATCTTGTCTACATTCGAAAAGCGCTTAAACTCCGCCTCCAGCTCTATATCCTCACCAGCCTTAAGATTAGCTGTAGTAAGCTCATTTATTTCATATTCCAAAAGTCCAAGCTCCGAAGACCTATCCTTAGTGGAAGAAGTAGCCTCATCATAAGCCTTCTTACACTTAACATATTCGCCATAAGCCTGCTTCATTTCCAAAAGAAGCGCATCGTTATCAGCATATTCATCTAAAAGACTCAGCTGGGAAGCCTTAGAAGAAAGCGTCTGGTATTCACTCTGCCCATATATATTAAGAAGACACGCACCCACCTCCTTTAGCATAGAAGACGGTACCTGCTCCCCATTTATCTTAGCCACACTCCTGTTTACACTTATGCGCCTGGACATTATGACTTCATTATCAGGAAGCTCTAGGTCAAATCTTTCTGACAAAGCTGCCTTAAGTGAATCATCTATACTAAATACAGCCTCCACCAGTGCGTCACTCTCTGGATTTCTAATTATGCCAGCCTTTGGCTTATCACCCATCGCCAGATAAAGCGCTCCAAGTATAATAGATTTTCCAGCACCCGTTTCACCAGAAAGAATATTTAGTCCATCTGAAAAGAGGATCTCCTCCTCATCTATCAGAATCATATTTTTAACATGAAGGCTAGTCAGCATATTCCGCTCTCCCATTACATTTGCAGGTCTATATTTGCAATAAAAAATGCAGTCCCATAACGTGACTGCATTATAGCACATTTGTTTGCTTTTTACCATCCCCCAGGCTCGTGGTCTTAATTTGCCGGATGGCCTATTTTTGACCAAAAACGACCTATTTTTCACAAAAATCCCCTGTTTCGTGGTCTTAATAAGCTAACCACTCCCACAAGACCAAAAAACAGCCAAAATCGCCTTATTTTGGTCTTGAAAAAATTTCTAGAAAATTAAGACCAAACTTCTGGGCTAAACCACAGAATTTGGCTGTTTTTTGGACATATATCAATACTTCAGCAAATTAAGACCAAACTCCAGGGGATTTTTACAATTCATGATAATAAAGATGAATATTCTCAAAATGCCCATCCTTCATTCTGAATCCACCTGGAATCATACCGAGTGGTATAAAGCCTAATCTTTCATATAAATGTCTGGCATGAATATTGCTCTCCACCACCGCATTAAACTGAAGTATCTTAAAGCCAAGCTCGGTTCCCATCCTTAGGCAATCCTTCACCAGCATTTCACCAATATGCTTTCCGCGATGTGTAGATTTCACTGCGTAGCTGGCATTTGAAAGGTGACCGCATCTTCCAATATTATTAGGATGCAGAATGTAAAGTCCTACCACTTCATCATTATCGTCAGCGGCTACCGCTGCATAGCTCTGTACTGCGAAAAACTCTTTGCCAGAATGTAAATTCAGATAATCCTCCTGCGGAAAAGCCACGCCTTCCTCCACCACCTCGTTCCAGATTTCTACCATGCTTGGGATATCTTTTTCTTCGTATTGTCTGATAATCATTTTAAGTCTCCTAACATCTTTGATTACTAGCAGTATACCACACATTAAAACAGCCAGCACCTAAAAAGAGCTGGACTCCAATGTCCAGCCCCACATAAACGTGCGCCCTATGGCGATTCCCATCACAAATCCTATGAAAAATATCTCTCAAGAAGCCCCTTAAGAGCCTTGCCATGTCTAGCCTCATCACGTGCCATCTCGTGAACTGTGTCATGAATAGCATCTAAGCCGTATTTCTTCGCACACATAGCCAGATCAGTCTTGCCCTGTGTAGCACCGAACTCGCAGTCTACTCTCCAAGCAAGATTCTTCTCAGTAGATGCAGTCATATTCTTTTCAAGATCTGAACCTAACAGCTCAGCAAACTTAGCTGCATGCTCTGCCTCTTCAAAAGCAGCCTTCTCCCAGTATAAGCCAATCTCAGGATAACCCTCGCGATGTGCGATACGAGCCATGCAAAGATACATGCCTACCTCTGAACACTCACCTGTGAAGTTCGCCATGAGCTGATCAAAGATATACTTCTTATCCTCCTCTGGAATATCCTTATTATCCTTTACAGTCTGCGCATATACGCCAAATTTGTGCTCTGCAGCCAAGGTGAGCTCACCCTCCACCTTATTAAACTTCTCTGCTGGCACCTTACATACAGGACAGTTTTCTGGAGCCTCGTCTCCTTCATGAATATAACCGCATACTGAACATACCCACTTTGCCATAATAAATTCCTCCTTGTAAAAAAATTAATAACTAGCTATCGGCTTCTGCTGATGCCTTTTTTACCTGCATAGAAACATAGTAGCCTGCTTCATCGCTTAGCGGCTTCACATCCAACGTGTAATCATTGCCTCTATGTATTTTCTTCCATACCTCGTCAAATGTCTTATCTCTGGCAGTCGTGGTAATCCATGCCATCATTTGATGCTCAAAATCACCATTCATGACAGATATCCTCTCACCTGTATTATTCTCTCTGAGTGAAGGAAATATCTCCACGGCTCTTTCATCATAAGCCATGAGCCTCATCTTCCTGTCGAAGAAAACATATGCTACACCCTCTTCTGCCATCTGTCGCATCTTGTTTACAGTGACATCGAAAAATGCCTGCCTATCGATGAGCATCGCACAGATGATGACCACTACGATATAAACTACCGGCATAAGATCCATAGGAATTCCCACTGCTCTTTGCGCCACATATACCACCATTGAGCCTAACTGAACAAGTCCGAGTGTGATAACCGAATTTCTGGATACCTCTTTTTTATTTATAAAGGCGTATATCAAAATTCCAATATTTATTACAGTCAAGCCATACAGCAATACATTGTACACGCTGTGCATCGGTCCATATTCCTTCTGCAGTCTGACAATCCCCTCGTAATAGTAAAGCGTAGCAGACTTATAATATATTGGGCTGTAGCCTATGGTCCATACTAAAAAGTACGTAAAAATGGACAGCCCTGATAACGCCAGCTTGATCCACCTATTCAGCTTAATCTGACAGACATCACAGCAGATAAATAAGCAGAACAGATTCAAAAAGCAGCCACCCACATAGTAAATCTTAGTGGCTAATAGTGCCTCCTCTATCACCGTAGACCTTGAAAATGCTACATATCCCAGGTTCGATAAAAATGTTACCAGCTGCATCAAAAGGAAATATGTATTTTGATAACGTCTGCCCGAAATAATATATACAAGCACCGCCAATGAAATCAACGAAGATATCGTATAAACTAATGAAATCATGCCTTCCCCTCTCTATTTTGTGTACACAAACCAATCACACAAAAATCTTCCCTCTGGTCCATCGCCCTCGTGAACAGCGAAAAGACCTGACTTTGCACCGACCCATCTTCCCCTGATCGCCTCGACAGTCACGCCCACCTGCTCGTATGTCACATCGTTAAGGCTGTACGAGTAAATCACCTTTTTATCAGGTCTGACCGTCATTCTGAGAAACACTGCTGACCCCTGATTCGCTGGAACTATCTCACCAAAGGTTACCTTAAGTTCAGTCCCCTGCTCCACCGTTTCCTTTGAACCGAAGTAGCTGGCTGTGTAAGCCGGATAGTACACTGCATTTCCTGTTCTCTGCTGAAGAAAATACTTCCCATCTCTTTGTACCACGCAAAGCGCACTGTAATGCTCACCCTGCATGGTGATTCCCGCCACGTCACCTGATTTTAGATCCTGCAGCTGAACCCTCGCCGTAGCGGCAAATGCTGGTGCTGGCCATTTCATCAAAAGCAGTGAAGGTACATCACAAAGCTTCATGTCCATTGGCTTAGGCTGTGCGAAAAGTGTCAGATATCCATAATCCAGGCTGTACCACTTCTCGTCATAGTTTCCATTCCACTGCCACTGAAGTCCAAGTTTTCCGTCGTCGAACCAATCTGTATCGCCCACCGACAAGGACGAATAATCCCTTCCAACATCAGGCTTTTTTAAGGTCTTTACTGGCTCCCCATGGCCTTCGATATCATTTACACCTATGATAGGCCAGTCGTCTTCCCAGCGCATAGGCTGCAAATGTGTAATCCTGCCGGCCACTCCTACATCCTGAAAGTGAATAAACCAGTCCTCACCTGTAACTGTATCTACCCATGCCCCCTGATGTGGTCCATTAACCTTAGACTCACCCTGCGCTAAAACCACACGCTCCTCGTATGGTCCATATATATTCTTAGAGCGAAGAACTGTCTGCCAGCCCTCCTCTACACCACCCGCCGGAGCGAAGATGTAATAATAACCATTTCTCTTATATAACTTCGGTCCTTCTATGGTAGGCTGAGTAGCATGCCCATCAAAAACGAATTTTCCATCGTCCAAAACCTTGGAACAATCCGGTTCCATCTGGCTGATAATAAGCATGCTGTTAAAGCCGATTCTGCTCCTTGCAAAGGCATTCACCATATAGGCTTTTCCATCATCATCCCAAAATGGGCAAGGGTCTATCCAGCCTGCGGCTCTCTTTATAAACCACGGCTCACTCCACTTTCCAAACGGATCCACTGACTTAGAAACCATGATTCCTTCGTCCGGAAATGGAATAAACACATAGAACACTCCATCATGATATCTGATAGCAGGCGCCCAAACGCCGCAGCCATGCAGAACCTTTTCATCGTAGTGCTTAAATGGAAGCTTATCTATTATGTAGTTTATAAGCTCCCAATTCACCAAATCCTTAGAGTGCAAAAGTGGGACTGCCGGCGTATTAGCAAAGCTGGAAGAGACCATATAATAATCTTCTCCTACCCTTATGACATCTGGGTCCGAATAATCTGTATAAAGAATCGGATTCGTGTAGGTGCCATCGCCATTATCCGCACACCACATTGGCTCTACGTTTGATTTATCTATCATTTACTTAAAAACCTCAGAAAACTCTGTGTAGCCCTGACTTAAAAGCTGCTCCTTCTGGAACTTTTTATTCTTAGCCATTCTGACCACCAGAACCTGAATACCCTGGCGGCGCTTATCTGCTGCATCCTTCATAACCTGTGCTACCACATCTGATGCTACGCCCTTTTCTACCAGAACAGCCAGCTTATTAGCACTTCCCGGAACCTTAAAGCCCTGCTCCATGAGCAGAAGGATGATTCGTTCAAAGCCGATAGAGAATCCGCAGGCAGGAGTCTCCTGACCTGTAAATCTGCCGATCATCTTATCATATCTACCGCCGCCGCCACAGCTTCCGCCAAATTCCGGAATAGCGATTTCAAAGATAGTACCGGTGTAGTAGCTCATACCGCGTACCAGTGTAGGGTCAAATACAAGCTCGAAATCAGCCTCCTTCGCACCCTCCACGGCTGTAGCTATCTGAGTGAGCGAATCCTTGATATCAGGATCGCATGACTCTCCCAATAGTGGCATCAGCTTATCGAGCGCCAAAGAAACCTGTCTCTGTCCATCCACAGCCTCGAAAAGCGAAGCATACTTTTCTACTGAAGCCGCGTCATAATTCGACTCTATAAGCTCAGCCTTCACTCCGTCTAAGCCTATCTTATCCATCTTGTCAAGGATGATAAAGATATCATCAAAATCCTTCTCCTCAAAGCCGCAGGCCGCTGCCATAGCCTTTAAAAGTCTTCTGTCGTTTATTCTGATTTCAAAGCCCTTAAAGCCTATGCGTCCAAGACAGGTGGTAGTAGCCAAAATCAGCTCTATCTCTGCCATAGGTCCTGCCTCACCTAAGATATCTATATCACACTGGGTGAACTGACGATAGCGTCCGCGCTGAGGTCTGTCAGCTCTGAATACCGAGCCTATCTGCAGTGCCTTAAATGGTGCTGGAAGCTCGTTAGAGTGGTTAGAATAGTATCTGCAAAGAGGCACGGTAAGGTCGTATCTCATACCGTAGTCCACTACCTCCTCCTCGGTGGTAGAATTTGCAATATCAAGCTTCTCGCCTCTCTTAAGCACCTTGAAAATAAGCTTCTCGTTCTCTCCGCCTGACTTAGATGTAAGATTCTCTATAGACTCCATAAGAGGAGTATCTATAGGTGTAAATCCAAAGCTTCTATATGTCTCCTTAATCACAGAAGTAACATAGTCGCGTACCTCCATCTCATAAGGCATAATATCCTTCATTCCATTAACTGGTTTTTTATTTAATGCCATTTCTAATACAGGGAGTATTTCCCTCTCCTTTCAAATCGTATACTTTGCTTAAGTATACCATATCCACCCTTTAATTTCTATGGAAAAATCCTGCGCGCTTTGTTATAATCCTTGCCATGATTACTACAAAAGTTTTTTTAGAAAAATACGCAAATGAAGCCCTGGCTTTGACAAAGTCCTTCTATCCAGGTGAGGAAGTAAAAGTGGTGGTAGATGAAAGCGCTGCACACTATCCTGATAAGAATTCCTGGAAGCGAGACCTTTATGACGAGCTTCATGCTGCTACAGGCAAAACTCTTCCATGGGGTGCCATGACAGGCATCAGACCTACCAGGCTCGCCCTGTCGAATCTTCTTTTGGGACATGACGATGCCTTTGTTCATAATCTTATGTCAAAGGATTACTATGTCTCAGACGAAAAAATAGAGCTTAGTCTTTCGGTAGCTAAAAGAGAAATCGAGGTATTAAATAAAATAGGGGTCTACGAGAACGCCTACAGCCTTTATGTAGGTATACCTTTTTGTCCTTCCACCTGCCTTTACTGCAGCTTTACCTCCTACTCTATAGCCGCCCACGAGTCAAAGGTAGACACTTACATAGACACCCTGATATGGGAATTGACTCAGATTTCAAATAAAATGCGCGGCAAATGCTTAACCACCATCTACATCGGTGGCGGAACGCCTACGTCACTTAGTCCAGAAAGACTAAAAAAGCTGCTCGATGCTATCGATGAGCTTTTCGATACTAAAAATGTTTACGAATACTCTATCGAAGCCGGCAGACCTGATTCTATTACCTATGAAAAATTAAAAGAGATTAAGTCACACCCTATCACCAGAATCTCTATAAACCCTCAGACCATGAAGGATGAGACTCTAAAGCTGATAGGCCGTGCCCACAGAAGCAGTGATATAATACGAGCCTTTGACGATGCCAGAAGCTTAGGCTTTGACAATATAAACACAGATATCATTTTAGGGCTTCCTGAGGAAAACATAGACGATGTAAAGCACACCTTAGAGGAAATAAAAAAGCTTGACCCAGAAAATCTCACAGTACACTCTTTGGCTTTAAAGCATAAGTCCAGACTAAATCTAAAGCACGAGGATTACGAGCGGCTGATGATAGAAAACTCACAGTCACATATGGACAGCGCTCTTAAGGCAGGTCTTGAGATGGACATGACACCATACTACCTTTACCGTCAGAAGAATATGGCTGCGAACCTCGAGAATGTCGGTCTCTCAAAGCCAGGCAAGGAGGGCATTTACAATATTCTCATGATGGAAGAAATGCAGATGATTTTAGCTGCCGGAGCCGGCGTCACATCTAAGGTCGTAAAGGATGGTCAGACCTACCGCTGCGAGAACGTCCGCGAGCTTACAGTCTACATAGACAGAATCGAAGAAATGTGGCAAAGAAAAGAGAAGCTATTAGAAATAGCTTCCCAATAAAAACGGATTACTTTCTCTCTCTAAATCTAGAGTAGTCTCATCATTATGCCCTGGGAGACACCTGGTGTTTCCCGGGAGCTGCATGAGCTTATTTATAATACTGTCCAAAAGAACGGACATCGAACCGCCAGGAAAATCAGTTCTTCCCACAGAGCCCTCGAAAAGTGTATCACCTGTAAAAAGAATATCCTCATAAGGCAGGTAATAGCAGCATCCTCCGACAGTATGTCCAGGAGTTAAAATCATGGTGATATCCATATCTGCCAGCTTTAGCTGCGCACCGTCATTTAGATAAACCTCTGCACCAAAGAGCTCTCCCTGTCCTGTAAAAGGTGCTGACAGATTATAGTTTTCATCTGCTAAGGTCGTGATTTCCTCCTTGGCTGCATATATCTTACACTGCGGGAATCTTCTAGCCACTGTATCCGCTGCCGCCGCATGGTCAAAGTGACCATGTGTCAAAAGAATAGCCACTGGCATAAGCGCATTTCCCATCACATAATCTGTTATTCGATCAGGTGAATCGCCTGGATCTATAATCACACACTCATTAGAATCTGGCTTCGAAACTATATAGCAATTCGTTGCACACATTCCAAGTACAAATTTTTTAATATTTACCATTACTTATTTTCTCCTGATTCCTGCATTGCATATCTCACTGTAGCCATGGCATCCTTTGCATAGAAATCTGCACCTATTTTATCTGCATATTCCTGTGTCAAAACTGCCCCGCCCACGATTACCTTTGCCCAAGGCGCAGCCACTCGAAGCTGCTTTATCGTCTCCTCCATAGCAGGCACTGTAGTGGTCATCAGCGCTGAAAGCCCTACGAATGGAGCCTTCGTCTCCACCACGCGCTTTACCACTTCCTCCTCTGGCACATCCTTGCCCAGATCATATACCTCAAAGCCATAGTTTTCGAGTATCAGCTTCACTATATTCTTTCCAATATCATGGATGTCACCGTGTACAGTGGCTATGACAAACTTGCCCTGGCTGACTGCCTCATCCTTTGAATTCTCCATGCGTTCCTTTATCTTTTCAAAGGCACACTGTGAGGCCTCTGCACTCATAAGTAGCTGAGGAAGATACATAGTTTTCTTTTCAAAACCCTGACCCACGATGTCAAGAGCAGGGATAATGTGCTCGTTTACTATATCAAGCGGCTTATAGGTTTCGAGCATTCCAACGGTTATAGAAGCGGCCTGCTCCTTTAAGCCCTTTACGATGGCACGCTTAAGCTCTGAACCATAGTCATCACCAGCAGGCTTAGCATTGCCAGACGACGCTCCAGGTGAAGGTGCACCAGCGACAGCAGTCACCGCGTATTTTTCAATATTTTCTATATAATCCGTGCAGTTTAAATCCAGACCATGAAGCGCTCTAAAGCTGTAATAGGCCTTCATCATCTCACCTGAATTTGGATTCATGATGGCCGCTGACAGTCCATTTTCCATAGCTATCGCAAAGAATGTAGCTGTAACTATTTCACGCATTGGAAGTCCAAAGGATACATTCGAAACACCAAGCGAGGTGTGACAGCCCAGCTCATGCTTTATGATATTTAGGGCTTCAATGGTGGCAAGTGCAGCATTTCCATCTGCACTTACGGTCATCGCCAGAGTATCAAAAATCAGATCCTTTTTATCTATTCCATATTCTGCTGCACGCCTTATTATATTCCTTGCTATCTCGACGCGCTTTGCAGCATTATCAGGTATTCCATCCTCGTCCAGAGTCAGGCAGACCACCAGTCCACCATACTTTTTAACCAGTGGGAAGATAGCATCCATGACCTCAGCCTTGCCATTCACTGAGTTTATCATAGCCTTGCCATTATAGTGTCTTAGCGCCCTCTCCATAGCCACCACATCTGTGGTATCTATCTGAAGCGGAAGGTCTATTATAGCCTGAAGCTCATAGACCACCTTGTCGAGCATCGCTGGCTCGTCTATCTCAGGCAGACCCACATTTACATCCAAAATGTGTGCGTCTTTCTCCTGCTGAGTGAGTCCCTCACCTAAAATGTAGTCTATATTGCTCTCGCGCAAAGCCTCCTTAAACTTCTTTTTTCCTGTAGGATTTATTCTTTCACCTATTAAAATAGGGCTGTCCTTAAACTCCACTGCATGAGTGTATGAGCTGACAAATGTGATATCCTTCTTCACCACAGGCACAGGCTCAAGCTCACGTGTCGCCTCCACAGTAGCCCTTATATAATCAGGCGTGGTACCGCAGCAGCCGCCTAATACTCTCACTCCCATGGCCGCGTATTCCTTCATATCTAAGCCGAATTCCTCAGGAAATACGTCGTAAACTGTCACGCCGTTCTCACTTCTTGGAAGTCCAGCGTTCGGCTTTAAAAGCACTGGAACAGAAGCATACTTTACATACTCCTCCACCACTTTCTTAAGCTGCTTTGGACCAAGTGAGCAGTTCGCACCGATGACATCCGCGCCCATACCCTCGAGCATAGCTACCATAGCCGCTGGAGAGGCTCCTGTCATAAGCTTGGCATCCTCGCCGTATGCATTCGATACAAATACCGGCAGATCGCATGATTCCTTGGCTGCAAGGAGTGCCGCCTTTGTATCTAAGCTGTCATTCATGGTCTCGATATAGATATAATCCACATCAAATGCACTGCCTATCTTTATGGTCTTCGCATATACAGCCACCGCGTCCTCGAACTCAAAGTCGCCATAAGGCTTTAAAAGCTTTCCGATAGGACCCACATCCAATGCCACGAACTTCTCCTGTGTGCCAGTGCTTCTTCTGGCTGCCTCCCGCGCATTAAATACTGCTGCCTTTATAATCTCAGTCAGCTCCTCATCTGAAAACTTGAGACTGTTCGCACCAAATGTATTCGTACAGACAGCATTTGTGCCCGCATCGAAATAGCTCTTTTGGATGTCGATAATATCCTCACTATGAGATATATTCCATCTCTCAGGAAGCTCGCCCGGCTGAAGCCCTCTCTTCTGAAGAAGGGTTCCCATTCCGCCATCCAAATAAAGTAAATTATCCTTCAAATAATCAAGTATCTTCATGATTTTTAATCTTCTCTATATAAACAATTGTATTTTTCACAGGTGCTGCATTTTTTCTCATGCACATCCTCACACGCATCAGGCTTTTTCTTTATACCAAATATGGCTGTGACAGACTTTGACGGAGTCATAAGAAGGCTTTCGCCAAGAGATATACCTATCTGCCTGCTGCAATCCAAAAGCCTGAACACATCCCGCTGGCATTCTAGAGGCAAATCGCCATAGCCAGGTGAAAATCTGGGGGTCACAAACAGATTCTCACTCCTTAGCTCTTTTCTGATATCCTCGCAAAAGAAATCACACAGACTCTCAATTCTCTCCGCACCATAGGCCTGTGCTAAAAGTGCCTTAGTCGGTGATACTCTCTGATTCTTTGCTATCTGCCTGTCTATACCAAGACCTATGGTAGCAGCGAATACCACCATCTCATCACAGTCCTTTATGCACTTTGCCAAGTCCAAGGAATTGTACTTCCACGGAAGAATAGGCAATCCCGCCTCATCCCATGAAATCGGCATTCTTCTGTAGCAGACCTTGTAATCAAATGCACCTTCTAAATCCTTTTTCACCTGAGCAAGAACTGTCTTTAGCTCATCTGACAGGCTCTCATTTTCCTTATTTAAGCCAAGATATCCGCTATATCTCCAAAGCTCACGCTCGTTTACCGTGACAAGCTTTTCCTCCTGCCCCGTATATCTTCTTACAAAGATTGTATTTTCTGACATTTTAATCTAAAAAGCTGTTTCCAAGAATAGCTGACAAATTAGCTGAAATTCCAGCCGCTATATTTGGCTTATTCATAGTATAAACGTGTACATTGGTTATGCCGTTTGCATATAAATCAATGATCTGATCTGTAGCATAGGCTATTCCAGCCTGCTCCATAGCAAGAGCATTTGGTCCAAATTTGTCGACCATAGCCTTGAATCTTTGTGGAATAAACGCTCCGGAAAGCTTAATCGCACGCTCCACCTGATTAGCTCTGGTGATAGGCATAATACCAGGGAGTACTGGAACGGTTATGCCTGCCTCGCGGATCTTGTACAAGAAATTAAAGAACAGATTATTATCAAAAACCATCTGTGTAGTCAAAAAGTCTGCTCCTGCATCCACCTTTTCCTTGATATATTTTATATCCTCACGCTGGTTTCTACTCTCTGGATGAACCTCCGGATAACATGCAGCTCCTATACAAAAATCTGGATAGCTTGATTTAATCTCATGAATGAGGTCTATAGCATGGCTGTAGTCCAGCTTGGAAAGGTCTGCTGCTTTTAGCTCCTCTGTCAAATCTCCGCGAAGCGCCATAATATTAGAGATTCCAGCCTCTCTAAACTCAGCCAGTCTTGCCTTCACGGTCGCCTTATCTGAAGACACACAGGTGAGATGTGCAAGCATCGGCACATTGTACTTTTCTTTAATATTTTTAGCTACAGCCAGCGTATACTGACTCGTTCCCCCGCCCGCTCCATAGGTAACGCTCATGAAGGATGGGTTAAGCTTCGCTATCTCCTCTGTAGCCACTCTTACACTTTCAAAGCTGGTTTCCTGTTTAGGGGGAAACACCTCGAAAGAAAGTGACATTTGATCCGTATTTAAAATATCTATTATTTTCATGCTACTCGTCCTTTTTACTTTCTATTACCGAAAGAATGGTTTCCATCATCTTATCCACTACCACAGGCTTAGCTATAAAGTCATTCATACCTGCTTCTATGGCCATCTTTTTATCCTCAGCAAAGGCATTGGCCGTCATAGCTATGATAGGAATACCCGCCTTCTTTTTATCTTCAAATGCTCTGATTTTCTTCGTGGCTTCATAGCCATTCATGACAGGCATCTGTATATCCATTAAAACGACATCATATCGGTTCGCATCTGCTGCCAATAGCTTATTCACAGCGATGGAGCCATCGTTCGCTGTATCTGTATTTGCCTTTTTCTCTTTTAGTATTTCCAGGGCTATTTCGCGGTTTATCATATTATCTTCCACCAGAAGAATACGAATTCCCTCCAGATCTGCTCTCTCATTCTTTGGGATTTTCTCCTGTTTTTTGTAGGTCGGTCCAGAAACCCTTAAGAGCTTAATTCCTATTTCTATTTCAGTACCGCGACCCTTCTCGCTCGAGATATTTATAGTACCTCCATTTATATCCAAAAGGTTCTTTACGATAGACATACCTAGACCGGTTCCCTGAATACCGGAAACAGTCGAATTTCTCTCTCTTGAGAACGGTTCAAAAATATGGTCAATAAACTCCTTATCCATACCTATTCCCGTATCCTTTATCGTAAATGTATATGGAATACTCTTTCCATCATCCGTCAAAGGCAGCTGCTGTACTCTCACATTTACACGTCCACCACTAGGGGTAAATTTAATAGCGTTCGAGATAACATTTAAAAGCATTTGATCCATGCGAAGAACATCGCACATGACCACATCCTCTGTCACATCTATCTGCTCAAAGGCAAGCTTTAAATGCTTTGACTTAGCGTCCTCAGAAACTATGTTTCTAAGGTTTTCAACCACCTGAGGCATAATGGTCTCCTCACGGTTAAAGAAAATACGTCCTGATTCTATTCGACTCATATCCAGCACATCATTTATCAGCGACAAAAGATGCGCAGAGCTGGTCTGAATTTTCTTCAGGTAATCCGTTACCTTATCTACATTTCTTGCATTTGCTATCGCCAGATTCGTAAAGCCCATGATGGCATTCATAGGCGTTCTGATATCATGAGACATATTGTTAAGGAAGACGGTCTTCGCCTGATTCGCGTTCTTCGCAGCCTCGAGCGCACACTCGATCTGAGCTCTTTGAGCCTTTTCCTTAGCCATGATCTCGTCCACATTTCTAAAGCCCATGATAAGGTATTCATCATTCATTCGAATAAATACCGCCTGATGGTAATGAAGACCATTCTTTTCAACTCGATAGTTTATAGTGTATGTCCTGTTTTCCTTCAGCTTCTCAAGCACCAAATCTAATGCTGCTTCCCTCTTAACATATTCCCTGTCATCTGGGTGAACTGCATCATTTAAAAAGAAATCCCATGCAAATTCATACGGAACTCTGCCATACTCACTCTGAAGCTCATCAGTAAAGTAGAAGCCATCTATCTTTCTCATCTCAACGCGATTTGTTTCCAGATTTACCAGAATAACATTCTCATATTCCTCAGAGAAGGCATCTACTATCATACTGTCCATAGCATGACGCCCCAGCACATCGAAGCGGTTTATGAAGGTGAATATCACACACTCGACCTCGCCCTCTTCGCTAAACTGTGGGGTTATTATTCTTCTAAGCGCCTGATTCTTTCCTGCGAACATGTAGCCTCTTGCATCGTGCACGACAGACCTAGTCATTTTAGACAGGTATTCTGCAGTATATATATTACTAAGCACTTCTATATCCAAAGGGTGATTACAGGTAGTCAGCATTTTAAGCTCATACTCCAGCGAACTCGTCTGTCCCTCTCGCTCTGGAATAATAGCATCGAAAACTATATGAACATCACCAGTCTTTACATCCACTACCCATATGGCATCTGCTACACCAGCCATATTATCTATCATCGCGCGTATTCTATTATCCTTCAGCCAGTCCTCTATTCTCATATCCTATACTCCAAAATGCCATAGTTACTTGGTATTATAACACATTTGCTCCCGTTTACAAATAACAATCACCTATCACTGGTTATAAGTTACACCTACTTCCACACTATGTGCTATCTAGCCCTGACTCGTGTTTTGCACACATAAAGTGTCTTGGCTAGCCCTGACTCGTGTTTTGCACACATAAAGTGTCTTGGCTAGCCCTGACTCG
>JAZRWF010000037.1:0-6397 GCA_045599565.1 Lachnospiraceae bacterium | reverse complement strand
CTCATGCTGTGCTGGAGCAACCTCGTTGTGTTTTGTCTTTGCAAGAATTCCAAGCTTCCAGAGTTCCTCATCAAGCTCTTTCATGTAAGCTGATACTCTAAGGAGCTCCTGATACTCATCTACAGCCTTGATAACCGCTGTTAAGAAGAGAAGGAACTGAGCATTTGAAGAAGGTGTGTCACCTGGCTCCAAAAGGTTGATACCTGTGTCTGTTGAAAGTGACCAGTTGTTATGCTTACCTGAACCGTTTACACCGGCAAATGGCTTCTCATGGAGAAGGCAGGTCATACCGTGACGAGCTGCTACAGTCTTCATAAGCTCCATAGTAAGCTGGTTGTGATCGGTTGCAATATTAGTAGTAGAGAAAACAGGTGCCAGCTCGTGCTGTGCAGGTGCTACCTCATTATGCTTTGTCTTAGCAAGAATACCAAGCTTCCAGAGCTCCTCATCCAGCTCCTTCATGTAAGCTGAAACTCTTGGCTTGATGGTACCGAAATAGTGATCCTCAAGCTCCTGTCCCTTAGGAGGCTTAGCACCGAAAAGTGTACGGCCTGTGTAAATAAGATCAGGTCTCTTATTAAATACCTCTGAATCTACAAGGAAGTACTCCTGCTCTGGACCAACAGTGGTGATAACGCGCTTAACATCCTCGTTGCCGAAGAGCTTAATAACTCTTACAGCAGCCTTGTCAAGTGCCTGCATAGAACGAAGAAGTGGAGTCTTCTTATCAAGTGCCTCACCTGAGTATGAGCAGAATGCTGTAGGAATGCAGAGAGTATCATCCTTTATAAACGCATAAGATGTAGGATCCCATGCTGTATATCCTCTAGCCTCGAAGGTAGCACGAAGACCACCTGAAGGGAAAGAAGAAGCATCTGGCTCACCCTTTACAAGCTCCTTACCAGAGAAGCTCATGATTACCTTTCCGCCTGGCTCTGGAGAGATGAATGAATCATGCTTTTCAGCAGTTACACCTGTCATAGGCTGGAACCAGTGTGTGTAGTGTGTAGCGCCCTGCTCGATAGCCCAATCCTTCATAGCATGTGCTACTACATTAGCTACATCCAACTGAAGGTGCTTGCCCTCATCGATTGTCTTCTTGAGTGCCTTGTAGGTGTCCTTTGGAAGTCTTTCCTTCATTACTGCATCATTGAATACCTTGCATCCAAAGAGCTGTGGAACGTTCATTGTCATATCCTTGTCCTCCATTTTTAATAAAAAAAGTTCACGCATGTATTTCCCCGATACATGCGTGAACTCCATTGTTCACAAAATTTTTTATTGACCAGATGCACCGTAGTTCTTAAGAACCCTGGCAGATGGATCGTTAACATCACAGTTTTTCCAGTTTTTGTTTGGCATCCAGAAGTCCTTAACCATCTTAGCCTGACCTGGGTAATACTTTTCAAAGAGCTCTCTATAGAGAAGTGATTCCTTTGTGAAAGGTCTGGCGAAATCATACTTTTTAGATTTCTCCTCGAACTCCTCATTAGAGTATGTCCTTTCGGCGAACTCTTTAATATAGTCCACCATGGAATGACCTACCGCATCAGAGAAGGCTGCTTTCTCTCTGAAAAGGATGCTATGTGGTAGATAGTCACCCTCCTCGAAAGCATGACGCAGTAAATACTTTCCTTTGTTATATTTATTCATTTTCAGCTCTGGGTTGATACTCATTACGTATCTCACAAAGTCCAGGTCGCCGAAAGGAACTCTCGCTTCCATAGAGTTTACAGATATACAGCGGTCTGCACGAAGCACATCGTACATATAAAGCTCTCTGAGTCGCTTCTCCGCTTCTAACTGGAACTCCTCTGCATTAGGAGCAAAGTCTGTGTACTTGTAACCGAAGATTTCATCTGAAATCTCACCTGTGAGAAGAACTCTCACATCACTAAACTTCTCCTTAATGCCTTTACAGATAAGATACATTCCCATGCTGGCTCTTATGGTGGTTATATCATAGGTGCCAAGTATTTCTACTACATGTTCAAGTGTATCTAAGACAATATCCTTATCTATTATAATCTCATGATGCTCTGACTGAATATAATCAGCCACTTCCTTAGCATACTTAAGATCGATAGCATCTTCATTCATACCGATGGCAAAGGTCTTTATCTGCTTGCCAAGAGTTTTCTTTGCGATAGCACATACGAGCGAGCTATCAAGTCCACCACTTAAGAGGAAGCCTAAAGGTGCATCCGCATCCAATCTCTTCTCAACACCCTTAACCAAAAGATCATGTATCTTCTTGCAGGCTGTCTCTAAATCATCCTCGCTGTAGGTCTGTCTTTTTGCTATATCATCGTAGCAAACGAACTGGTCGTCCTTATAGTAATATCCTGGGGGGAATGCATTTATTTCATCGCTAAGTCCGACCAAGTTCTTTGCTTCACTGGCAAACATTATGTCGCCACATTTGTCATATGCATAAAATAAAGGTCTGATACCGATTGGATCTCTGGCTGCTACCAAAGAATTAGTAGCTCCGTCATATATAATCATAGCGAACTCGGCATCTAACTTCTTAAACATCTCCACACCGTACTTTTCGTACATTGGAAGAATAATCTCACAGTCTGATTCACTCTTAAAGGTGTATCCTTCCTTTATAAGCTCTTCCTTAACTGGTCTAAAGCCATAAAGCTCACCGTTGCAAACCACTGCGCTCTTTCCTAACTTAAAAGGCTGCATGCCCTCCTCGTTAAGTCCCATGATAGCAAGTCTCTGAAAGCCAAGAGCAGAATCACCGAAGCACTCGATACGCTCCATATCAGGTCCGCGGGAGGTAGTCTTCGCAAAATTATTCTGCAGATCCTCCATGGTTATATTTTTCTTAGATAATCCCATTATGGAACACATTGCTTGCTCCCTCCTTTCTCAGTCTCTAATATAAGCTTTGGGAAAAATAAAAAACGCCACAGCACGA
The DNA here is from genome assembly GCA_045599565.1 of Lachnospiraceae bacterium. GTDB lineage: Bacteria > Bacillota > Clostridia > Lachnospirales > Lachnospiraceae > Pseudobutyrivibrio. Next base: position 3,465 of record JAZRWF010000037.1, on the reverse strand, counting down.
GTAAGCCTCGTTCTGTGGCGCCATTGCCATTCCGATAGTCCACATAATAATCATTTCGATTTCGGTTGTCAACTACTTTTTTAAAGTTTTTATCACAACACTCCCAGCCATGACTACTAAAAACTTTTAGTATCCCCACAAGCAACGTTTTTGCACACGTATGCTCTTTTAGGTTGCCCTTTTTTAACCTAAAGATGTTCCAAAAGCAACGCTTTTATATGGAACTAGCGTTTTGCGTTGCTTCATTACCCTTCTAAATGCCTTATGAGAGCAACGTGCTTGAACTTTAACTTAATAACGGTTGCCTGAAAGTCGATGAACTCAATATAAAAGCAACCAAATAATTCTTTTAACTGAAATGAGTTGCTACATCATGACGTATCCTATAGCAGCTTCCCTTCAAATCTGTCCTTTCTTGTATCGGTAGGAATACTAGTTGGATAATCCCCATCGAAACAAGCACTGCAATACTCATTCTTGTCACCTATAAGCTTTGACAACTCTTCTATTGGTAAATAACCAAGAGAGTCCACTCCGAGTATCTGTGCTATTTCATCTGTAGTATGATGATTAGCTATAAGATTTTCCTCTGAATCTATATCTGTTCCATAATAACATGGATGCAAAAACGCTGGTGCCGAGATTCTAAGATGAATCTCCTTCGCCCCTGCATCCTTAAATAGTTTTACCAATCTTTTACTGGTAGTACCTCTTACAATAGAATCATCTATGAGAATTATCTTTTTTCCTTCCACCACAGACTTAACAGGGCTAAGTTTTATCTTTACCTGGTCGAATCTGTGATCCTGGCCTGGAGCAATAAATGTTCTTCCTATATATTTGTTCTTAATCAGACCTATTTCATATGGTATACCAGATGCATTTGCATAGCCCAGTGCTGCATCAAGCCCTGAATCCGGTACACCTATTACTACATCCGCATCTACAGGGTAAGTCTTTGCCAATATCTCACCTGCTTTTACTCGCGATGAGTGTACGGATATGCCATCAATTACAGAATCAGGACGAGCGAAATAGATATATTCAAAAATGCAAGTATGCTTATCCTTAGTGTGGCAATGTTCGGTCCTAGATACTACTCCATCCTTTGAGAAGATAACTATTTCACCAGGCGCTATATCTCGTACAAACTCAGCTCCTACTGCTCGAAGAGCACAGCTTTCTGATGCGACCACATACGTATTATCCTCTGTCACACCATAACAAAGTGGTCTGAAACCCCTAGGATCTCTAGCAGCTATAAGTTTCGTAGATGACATCATAACCAAAGAGTATGCCCCATCAAAAAGCGGCAATGCAGCTGAAACTGCATCCTCAATACTCTTTGTCTCAAGACGTCTTCTAGTAATCATGTAGGCAATCGTTTCTGTGTCACTGGTCGAATTAAAAATCGCACCCGACATTTCAAGGCTATCTCTGAGTTCCAATGCATTACTAAGATTTCCATTATGAGCAAGAGCAAGCTTACCCTTTTTATGATTTACTTCGAAAGGCTGACAGTTAGCTCTGGTGGTACCACCAGTTGTACCATATCTAACATGTCCCACAGCCATGGTTCCGTTCGGAAAACTCGACATCGTATATCGGTCAAACACCTCACTTACCAATCCTAAATCCTTGTGTGAAGTAAAGACACCATCTTCATTTACGACTATTCCGCAGCTTTCCTGTCCTCTATGCTGTAATGCATACAACCCATAGTAGGCCATACCTGCTACATTACATTTATCAGCTGCAAATACTCCAAAAACCCCACATTCTTCATGAATACTCATAATGTACCTCATTTTCCACATAAAGAAGGGCGCTCTAAAGCTACACTTTAGAACGCCCTTGTTCTTCGACTGACTCATAATATCACGACTTGTTATTATATGCAAGTTTCTATTTATAAAACAATTTTTACTTTATCTCATATTATTATATGGTAAAATAGCTTTATGAATAACATAACTATCTGTCTAAAAAAAGGTGGTGATCGCTCCTTGGCAGAAGCCTTTGCCAAGAGAATCAATTCACCTGATATATCAGAAAAGGAAGGCAAAGAGCTCACTGTGCTCTTCGATAAGGATGGTGTTTCCCTGACAGGCTTTGGACTAACCTTCAGAGGTGATTTCGAAGGCATGCTTCATCGGGTGACGGAAGGCCGTCTTTTGCATGAAATGCTGGTTAAGGCCTCTAAATCAGATCAATCTGGTCTTTGCGCCATAGATGCCACAGCGGGAATGGGCGAGGATTCCTTTTTACTCGCCGCTGCAGGATATAATGTAACTCTTCACGAGCAAAACCCTGTCATAGCCCTCCTCTTAAAAGATGCTCTAAGACGAGGCAAAAAGCAGCCTGTTGTAAAGGACATCGTAGGAAGAATGCAGCTTGTAGAAGGCGACAGTGTGGAGCTTTTAGCTAATCGCTCCCTGCCCGTGGATTTAATATATCTTGACCCTATGTTTCCCGGAAAGCAAAAGAGCAGCCTTACGAACAAAAAGCTTCAGCTTATCCAAAAGCTTGAATCTCCCTGCTCAAATGAGTACGATTTATTCGATGCAGCCTTGGCTGCTAATCCAAAAAAAATAATAGTAAAAAGACCTTTGCAGGCTCCGAATCTGGCTGATAAAAAGCCAAACTACTCGCTAAACGGAAAAGCCATCAGATATGACTGCTATATATATTAAGGACTGATATGGAAAACGAATTAGAATTAAAGCTAAAAGAATTATTTGAAAAAGACATTGAAAAGGTGGTCTTAAGTAACGGCTCTGGAACCAGATTCAAAAGAGTGGTTATTCAAAAGCTGGAAAACGCCTATCAGGCTGAAAAATTCACAGACAAGCAGGCCTTTCATGAAAATATGCAAAGGGATGCACTCCCTTTGTATTGCTATACACTTATGGACGAGGGCTTTAAACAGCTAAATGCTTGGGACTTTTCTTTTGAATATGCCATAAAGGTTTCTAAAAAGGGCAAGGTCTTTTTTACAAAATCTGCGTCATATGTAACAGTAAAAACCCAGAACGCCAATAATAAACAAAAGAACTACTACTTAGAGGAAGGAACTGTCATTCCTCCTCTAGTAGACATGGGAGTTTTCACCCCTGAAGGTAAAATCATAAACTCCATGTATGACAAGTTTAAGCAGATAAACAAATTCTTACAGTTCATAGATGAGGCAGTTACTAAAGCAAATTTAAAAAGTCTTAACATAGTAGACTTTGGCTGTGGAAAATCTTATCTGACATTTGTCCTATATTACTACCTGACCTTTGTTAAAAAACTCGATGTCACCATCACAGGCCTTGACTTAAAGGAAGATGTCATAAAAAAATGTCAGGAGACCGCCCTGCGCTATGGATATGACAAGCTTTCATTTAAGGTAGGCGATGTAGCCATATACGAAAGCGATAAGCCTGTAGACATGGTAATTACTCTGCATGCCTGCGATACTGC